>JABWBL010000150.1 GCA_013360535.1 Planctomycetaceae bacterium | reverse complement strand
AGCGCCGCACGCGGCCGCCGCTCGCGCTGTGGTTGCTCGTCGCGGCGCTGGTGGCTGCCGTCCTCGCGCTCTCCGGTCCCCGGCTCGGCGCAGGCAGCGCAGCTGTGCCGTGGCGCTTCGTCGTCGACCGTTCGCCGTCCATGTACCTCGATTCGGGCGGGAAATCGCGCCTCGAGCGGGCGCTGGAGGAGCTCACGAAGCAACTGGGGCCGCTCGAAGGCGAGTGGATCGCGGCCAGCGGGCGCGAACGTTGCGCGAGCGTCGAAGGAGAGTTCCCTGAAGTCTGGCGGGGAGCACCGGTCGGCGCTTGGAGCGAGCCGGAGTGGAGCACGTTCGACGCGGAAGGCACGCTGTGGGTCACTGACGCGAGCGCGCGACTTGCTCCGGTCGCCGCCGGCTTCGTCGCCAGTGGTGGCCCCGCGGTTCCGGGACTCGTCGCGAGCGACGCGACCGGGCGTTGGGTGTTCGATGGCCGCGACGTGGTGAGAGAGGACGTCGTCGCGACCGAGGTTGGCGAGGTGGTGCTCGACCCGAAGTTGCGCGGTGGCCCGCTCGGAACGGCGCTGGAAGCCTGGGCCAAGGCGCGCAGGTACGACGTCCGGGAGGCGAGCGCACGAGCACGGCTCACGCTCCAGCTCGAGACGCAAGGCGAGCTGCTCGAAGGCGACGTGTTCGGCCCCGGGTTCCGGGCGGCGACACGCGCTCGCGCTGTCGCGGCGTTCGAAGGCGTGCCGCAGCGGCGCCTCGTCGATCTGGGGGACGTGTGCGTCGCGCGTGCCACGATGGGGCATGTGCGTGTCGGCTTCGAGAGCCTCGGGCCGATCGAGGGGGACGACGCGGCGTTCGCGCTGGCGTGGGCGCGGGAATTCGACGCTTGGACGCTCGTCGAAGGTTGTGCGGAGAGCGAGCGCGCGGCGGCGGGGGAGCTGCGCTGGAAGCCGACGAAGCGTCCGGCGGAGCCTCAGCGCTTTCCGCACGAGCGTGCGTGGCTCGCGGCGCTCGCGGCAGTGCTCGCGCTAGTGGCGCTAGGGGCCCGACGCGCCTGACGCGGGTTCGTCCGGCGCTTCCTGCACCTGACCGTAGCGCCTGGAGAACAGCGCGGTCGCGACGAATCCGACGCCCACCGCGAACCACAGCGTGCACAGGCGCGCGAGGATCGTCGCGGCGGCCGCCTTGCCTCGCGCGGCCTCTCGGGCCGCGTCGCCGACGAGTCCGAGCACCGTCTCCGCGTAGGGCTGGTACTTGGGACGCAGCAGCGAACCGAGCAGGCCCTCGGTGATGAGCAACCCACCCGGCGCGATGATCGCGACCGCGCCCGCGACGGCGCTGAACGCGAACGCGAACACCGCATACAGGTACGGCACGCTGTCGGGCACCACCTGATTCGCGATCAGCCAGAATCCCGTGCATTCGCAGGCCCAGCCGAGCACGCTCACGACCGTCGGCATCAGGATCTCGCGTGGCGCGAGCAGGATGCGCGTGCTCTGGAAGGCGCCTTCGACTCGCGGCGCGAGCCGACTCACGACGGGTGCGCGACCGACGGCCGCGACCATGAAGCGCGCGAAGCCGCTCGAGCCGACCAGCGCCAGCGCGACGCCACACACGGCGAGCATGCTCCAGAACACCCACGCGTATTCGGGTGCGGTGTTGAGCCCGCCGATCGCGACGAGGATCAGGTAGCCGAGCAGGTCGGTGAAGCGCTCGGCCACGACGATCGGCGCCGAGTGGTGGATGCGCTTGCCGGTCACCTGCCGCACGAGCCAGCTCTTGAAGACCTCGCCCATCTTGCCGGGCGTCACCGAGAGCGTCATGCCGCTCAGGTAGATCAGGAACGACGTGCCGGTCTCGAGCTGGATGTCGAGCAGCTTGCAGTAGCGCTGCCACTTGACGAAACGGATGACGTAGTTGAGGAACGACAGCGCGCAAGCCGCGGGCAGCACCCACAAGGGCAGCGCGAGCAGCGTCTCGGCGACCTTGCGGCCATCGGCCCAGATCGCGATGCCGGCGTAGACGGCGACACCGGCGAGCAGGCCGAGCAGCAGGCGCCGGCCGAGCTTGTGGGGGAGGGCCACGGGAAAAAACTTCGGTCAGACGACCGGGGTTTCGCTCTTTCGACCGAACACGAAGACGATCATGAGCAGCGCCCCGCAGCCCGCGGCGATCGCCGCCCAGGCCGGCCAGCCCATGAACGCGCAGGGGAAGTAGCCCAGGCACAGCGCGACCGCCATCGTCACCAGCGCGTACACCATCTGCGTGCGCGTGTGGTCGATGTGGTCCGAGGCGGAGGCCGTCGACGACAGGATCGTCGTGTCGCTGATGGGCGAGCAGTGGTCGCCGAAGATCGAGCCTTCGAGCACGGCGCCGATCGAGAGCAACATCAGGAGGTGGCCTCCGATGTTCGCGTCGCGCTCGCCGAGCGAGAACGACAGGCCGACCACGAGCGGCAGCAGGATGCTCATCGTGCCCCAGGACGTGCCGGTCGAGAACGCGATGCCAGCGGACAGCAGGAACAGCAGTGTGGGCAGGAGCGGCGGCGCGAGGCGATCGCCGAGCAGCTCGGTCAGGTAGTTCGCCGTGCCGAGCTCGCTGCAGGACGAGCCGATCATCCACGCGAGGTACAGGATCGCGATCGCGACGCCCATGTTCTTGAGCGTCGTGTACATCGCGCCGGGGATGTGGCGCGCGGCGCCGGCGAGCGTCGCGAGGAGGCACGCGAGCACGAGGCCCGTGGTCGCACCGATCAGGATCGCGCGCGAGCTCTCGCCGTCGGCGAGCACGGTGGTCACCTTGCGCACGAAGTCGAGGCTCGCGTCGCTCCACAGGCCCGGATGCTCACCCGAGCCGACGCGGAAGATCTCGAACAGCGTGACGAACACGAAGGTGAGCACCGGCAGGATCGCGCGGTGCGCACGCGGCACGAGGCCGGGCGCGGGCTCGAGCGCGGTGGCATCCTCGCCGACCAGCGGCTGCCCGCCGGGGCGCACGAGCTGGCCGGTCGTGCGCGCGCGGCGCTCGGCCTTGAGCATCGGCCCGAAGTCGCGGCCGGAGAACACGATCAGGGCACCAAAAAACAGCGTGAAGATGCAGTAGAAGCGGTAGGGCAGCGTCTCGAGGAACACCGCATAGCCCGCGTTGGCGTCGAGGCCGGCCGAGGGCAGCTGCGGCGCGAAGGTCGAGACCTCGTAGGCGATCCAGGTCGAGAACAGCGAGATGCCGGCGATCGGCGCCGCGGTCGAGTCGACGAGGTACGAGAGCTTCTCGCGCGAGATGCGGTAACGGTCGGCGAGCGGCCGCATGGTCGTGCCGACGAGGATGCAGTTGGCGTAGTCGTCGAAGAAGACGGCGAGGCCCATCAGCCAGGTCGCGATCTGCGTCGAGCGCGCGCTCTTGGCGAGCCTCGCCACGAGGTCGACGAGGCCTCGGATGCCGCCGGAGCGGGTCATCACGCCGACCATCGACAGCATCGCGACCACGAAGCCGATGATCAGCAGCTTGTCCGTGTCGGCGAGCTGCGGCCAGAAGCTGCGCGTGGCGACGTCCGGCAGGCTGAGCGCGAGCGCACCGCCGATCCCGGAGCCTTGCCGCAGGCGCAGCAACACCATCGCGACCGCGACGCCCGAGAAGAGCGCGACGATCGGCTTGCGGAACAGGATCGCGAGCAGGATCGCGACCAGCGGCGGGAAGAGCGACGAACGCGCCGGCGACTGCCAGCCGTCGAGACGCGCGCTGGCGGGCTCCGAGTCGGGTTGCGTGTAGTTGATGCCGATCGAGCCCGTGTCGGAGTTGTGCGAGACGAGGAACGTGGCGCCAAAGCGCTGCCCGTAGGTCGTCGGCGCGAACTCGCCCTCGATGTCGAGCGACAGGCCACGCTTCGCCGCGGCGTCGCGCAGGCCGCGGACGAGGCTGCGGCGCGCGAGCTCGTGCACGGTCAGGTCCTCGGTCGGCACATTCGTGTCGAAGCGGACGCCGAAGAGCGACAGCCGCGCGCGCTGGCCGTCGTTCTCGATCATCGCCTTGCCGTCGAGGATCACGTCGGAGAGCTTCCGGCGCTCGTCCGGCGCGCCCTCCTCCGGCGGCAGCCCCACTTTCTGCTCGAGCACCGTGTGCGCTTCGAGGGCCGCGAGACGCGCCACGTCCGCTTCGGGCAGCAGCCACACGGCCGCGAGCAGCAGCGTGGACAGGACGGCGAGGGCGAGGGTGCGCATGGGGCCGAAGGATAGAAGGGGGAGCGGGGCCTTTGAAGCGCACAGGGCGCGCGTTGCACGGCTTGGAGCGTCGGCGCGCGCGGCGTATCCTGCTCGCTCGCCCATGAGCTCCGCACCCGCCCAAGCCCTGCCCGAGTGGGTCGCCATCTCGCTGCCCTGGCTCGTCGCGCTCTGTGCGCTGGCCGCCGCGGCGACGGGCGTCGGCGTGTGGATGCTGCTGCGCGAGCTGCGCGGGCTCGCGAAGCTCGGCGAACGGCTGGCGGTGCTCGACGACATCCGCGCCACCCTCGCCCGCGTGGCGAAGGAGCGCGAGGACCTCGACCTGCGGCGGCTCGAGCACGTGCTGATCGAGCTGCGCGACGGCCAGCGCCGGCTCGAGGACCTGCTCCTGCGCTCGTCCCAGCTATCGACCTCGGCTCCGGCGAGTCCGGTGCCTTCGGCGAGCGCGATCGGCCTGTCCGAGCGCATCGTGCAGCGCCTGCTCGCGCAGGGCTTCGAGCGTGTGCAGGTCGTCCCGTCGCTCGAGGAGCTCGCGAAGCTCGCCGAGAGCGGCGCCGTCCACGAGGTGCCGATCGAGGCGCGCCGCAACGGCGTGCTGTGCAAGGGCCGCGTGCTCGTGCGCGATGGCGTCCTGATCGACGTCGAGGTCCAGCCGGCCTACTCGATGTTCCCCTGAAGCCGAGCGCGCGCCGCAGCTTCGAATTCCCATTGCGCGCCCGGTCGGGCGCGCACGACCCGCAGAGACCCCCGATGACCGTCACCACGATCGAAAAACTCTCCCAGCACGTTGGACAGGTCGTCACCCTGCAAGGCTGGGTGTACGACCGCACGTCGAAGGGCAAGCTGCACTTCGTGCTCCTGCGCGATGGCTCGGGCATCGTGCAGTGCGTCGTGTTCCGCGGGAACGTCGGCGAGGACTTCTTCAACCAGGTCGCGGGCGCGGGGCAGGAGTCGAGCATCACGCTGACGGGCCTCGTCAAGGCCGAGCCGCGCGCTCCGGGCGGCTTCGAGATCGACGTGCAGTCCGGACGCGTGCTGCAGGCCGTGCAGGGCTATCCGATCACGCCGAAGGAGCACGGCATCGAGTACCTGATGGAGCACCGCCACCTGTGGCTGCGCTCCAAGCGCCCGTGGGCCGTGATGCGCATCCGCCACGCGGTGATCATGGGCATCCGCAACTTCTTCGACGAGCGCGGCTTCACCTGCATGGACGCGCCGATCTTCACGCCCAACGCGTGCGAGGGGACGTCGACCTTGTTCGAGGTGCCGTACTTCGAGCAGATGGCCTACCTGACGCAGTCGGGGCAGCTGTACGCCGAGGCGGCCGCGATGGCGCTCGGCAAGGTCTACACATTCGGGCCCACGTTCCGCGCCGAGAAGTCCAAGACGCGCCGTCACCTGACGGAGTTCTGGATGATCGAGCCGGAGATGGCCTACGCGACGCTCGACGACGTGATGTCGCTCGCCGAGGACATGCTGAGCTACGTCGTCGCGCACGTGCTGAAGACGCGCCGCGCGGAACTCGCGGTGCTCGAGCGCGACGTGGCGAAGCTCGAGAAGATCGTGCCGCCGTTCCCGCGCCTGACGTACGAGGAAGCCTCGCGCATCCTGCTCGACAGCCCGGAGATCAAGGGCACCGACCTTGCCTTCCAGCCCGGCGAGGACTTCGGTGCGCCGCACGAGACGATCATCTCGAACCTGTTCGATCGCCCGGTGATGGTCCACCGCTATCCGGCGGCCATCAAGGCCTTCTACATGAAGCGCGACCCCGACGATCCGACCAAGTGCCTGTCGGTCGACGTGCTCGGGTCCGAAGGTGTGGGGGAGATCATCGGCGGCAGCCAGCGCGAGGACGAGCTGCAGCTCCTGCTCGACCGCATCGAGCACGAGAAGCTCCCGCAGGAAGCCTTCCAGTGGTACCTCGACCTGCGCCGCTTCGGCTCGGTGCCGCACGGTGGCTTCGGGCTCGGCCTCGAGCGCACCGTGGCGTGGATCTGCGGCATCGAGCACGTGCGCGAGGCGATCCCGTTCCCGCGCACGATCTACCGCCTCACTCCGTGAGCGGCGGGGCGTCGTCGGGGTCGCGCCACGGCTCCGACGCGCCACGCAAGCGCACTTCGAACGTCACGCCGAGGGGCCTGAGCGCCTCGCGCAGCGGCCGCAGCAGCGCGCGCACCATCTCGTCGGGCACCTCGACGCACTCGAGCTCGAGCACGAGCCCCTGCGCGCTCGCGCCGGGATACTCGCGCTCCAGCTGCCCATCGAGCGCGAAGCACAAGTAGGCGTTGACCTTGTCCTGCAGCTCGCCCAGTCGCTGGTCGCTGCCGTCCCACGGCCGGTGCTCCTGCATCACGAGGCGCAGCGTGCCGTCGGGATTGCGGGCGGCGAGATCGATCACCTGCGGGTTGTGGACGCCGTTCTCGGGGAGCATCCGGCGGATTCTAGCCCGGAGGCCTCGTCACCGGCGAGGCGCGCGGCCGCCGCGACGGATCGGGAGCGCTTCGAGCCCGACCCGGCTCAGCGAGTCGAACGTTCGAGCGCGTACACGCGCAAGCCGGCGCCATCGGAAAGCCACAGCCGTCCGTGCGACGCGCGGGCGGAAGGCGCTTCGAACGCCATGTAGCTCCACTCGCCCGTGCGCTGCACCGCGAACGTGATGCTCTCCGAACCACTGGCGCTGAACGTGAAGTGCGTGTCGGTCGCGAGCACGCGCCCCTGTCCCCAAGGCGACTCGAGCAGGTTCGATTCGTTCACGCTGCGGCGGCGGATCGCCAGCCCGGCGTCGTGTCGCGTCGAAGCGAGCTCCGGCTCCGGGCCCTCGAAGGGTTCCTCGGTTTCGGCGGCAACTCGCGTACTCCACGTGAAGACGCGCCCGTCGACGGTGCGCAACTTCGCGCCGTCCTGGGTGGGAACCGGTCCGCCGAGAGGCTGCGAGCCCGTGCTCCACGGTCCTTCGACACGTCCGTTGGAGGCGTCGACGATCCACACGTTGCCGTCTTCGGCGGCGATGAACAGGTGTCCGGGCCGGCGCGGCAGGAAGACCGGAGCGTGGCGCACGCCCATCAACCCCGGCAGCGTCGCGGACCAGGCTTCCTTGCCCTGGGAGTCGATGCGCGCGACTCGACCGGCGCGGTCGCAGACCACGTGGTCGTCGTGCACGGAGATCGGCGGAGCCTCGACCTTCGATTGGGTCGGCCAGAGCGCGTCGGGCTCGCGCGAGAGCAGGACCACGCGATCGCAGGGATCGTCGAAGGCGAGCTCGGCGGAGGCACAGCCAGTGGCCTCGAGCTTCGCGCGCACGCGCACTCCCGGCGCGGCCTCGAGCACGAACGGTGTCGTGCGCGTCGAGCCGTCGCTGAAGCGCACGTAAGCGCCCGAAGGCACGGAGTCGATGCGGCAGGGGAGCAGGTGCTCGGAAGGCCGCGGGCAAGCGACAGCGAGCGCCGCGAGAGCTTCGGCATGGCGTCCAGCGGCGGCAGG
>JABWBL010000149.1 GCA_013360535.1 Planctomycetaceae bacterium | reverse complement strand
GACGCGGAAGCGGCGCTCGACGTCCACGTCGGCGAGGGCGCGCTGGTCGAGCTCGCGCTGGACGTGCGCTGGGCCGAGCTGCCCTGACGGGGGGCGGAAACGTCGCCGCGGGGCCAGCCCCTCGCGTGAGCCCGCGCCGGATCGCAGACTAGCCGCCCGTGAGGACCGCCCGAACCCCGCTGCGCGAGGCCGTCGTCGCGATCCTGCTGCTCTCGATCGGCGTCGTGCTCGACATGACGTCCCCGTCGGCGATGCTCGGGCTGCTCGGCTGCGTCGGCATGGCCGGGCTGCTCCTGTTCCTCGTGGGCGAGATCCGGCTGCGCGAGCTGCTGCGCGCGGGTCAGGGCCTGCTGAGTCTCGAGATCGGGCTCGTCGTCGGCGCGGCCGCGATGTTCGTCGCCCGGCTGATGCGCCTAGTCGAGGACCTCGAGGTGCCGGCGGCGAGCGCGGCGCACATCCACACCGTGCGCGTCTACGACGGCACGTTCCTCGGCCTCTCGATCGCCGCCATCGCGTTGCACCGCAGGCTGCGACTCTCCGCGCGCGTGCTCGAGAAGCTCGGCAAGCGCCCGCACCTGCTCCTGTCCTTCAGCTTCGCGGGCATGATCGGCGTGTCGACGCTGCTCTTGTGCCTGCCGTGGTCGGTGGAAGAGCCGGGCCAGATGCGCATCGTCGACGAGCTCTTCACCGCCACGAGCGCGGTGTGCGTCACGGGGCTCTCGGTGCACGACGTCGGCACGCACTACACCGCCTTCGGCGAGTTCGTGCTGCTGCTCGCGATCCAGTTCGGCGGCATCGGGATCATGACGCTGGGTGCGCTGGCGGTGGCGCTCGCGCGCGACAGCTCGCTCGTCACGCAGGCCAAGTATGCGGAGGTGTTCGAGACCGGGACGCTCTCGGAGCTGCGCGGGCTCACGCGCACGATCGTGACGACCACGTTCGCGATCGAGTTCGCGGGGTTCGTGCTGCTGTGGATGGCCTGGGCGGACGATCCGCGCCTCGAGGGACGTTCCGTGGCGTGGTGCGCCGCCTTCCACTCGGTCTCGGCCTTCTGCAACGCGGGTTTCTCGACCTTGCCGCGCGGGCTGATGGACTTCTCCAGCGCGTACTCGCTGCAGTTCGTGATCATGGGCCTGATCGTGCTCGGGGGCCTGGGATTCCCGGTGTACCAGGCGATGTTCACGCGCGTGCGCGAGCGGGCGCTGGCCTGGCAGCGGCGCGAGCCGACGCTCGTGCGGCCCTACGACTACGGCTCGCGCGTCGTGCTCAAGGCGACGGCTTTCCTCATCGTCGGGGGCACGGTCGCGCTCGGCCTGCTCGAGTACCACCGCGCCTTCGCCGGCATGGGGTTCCTCGACGGCTCGATGGCGGCGCTGTTCAGCTCCGTCACGACGCGCACCGCGGGCTTCAACACGATCGACTTCGGCGCGATGGCGCCGCCGGGACTGCTCGTCACGATGCTCCTGATGTGGATCGGCGGCAGCCCGAGCTCGACCGCCGGCGGCATCAAGACCACCGCGGCCTCGGTGCTGTTCGCGAACTTCGTGGGCGAGATGCGCCAGCACCCGCCGCGCCTCTCGGGCCGCGTCGTCGCGGCCGAGTCGATCCGACGCGCGTCCGCCGTGGCGACGCTTTCGCTGGCGAGCGTCGGACTCGTCGTGTTCGCGCTCACGCTGACGGAGACGCACGAGATCCTGAAGCTCGCCTTCGAGGCCGTGTCCGCGCTCGGCACCGTCGGGCTCTCGACGGGCATCACGCCCACCTTGAGCAACGCCGGTCGCGTGATCCTCGTCGCCGCGATGTTCATCGGCCGCACGGGGCCGATGACCGCCGCGCTCGCCGTCGGGGCGCGTGCGCAGCGCGAGAAGTTCCGTCTCCCCGAGAACGACCTGCAGGTCTGGTAGAGTCGCAAGTCATGGCCAAGCGCATTCTCGTCATCGGTCTGGGGCGGTTCGGAACGGCTCTCGCGCTCGGGCTGTCGGAGCGGGGCTGCGACGTGCTCGCCGTCGACAAGCGCATGGAGATGATCGAGCCCGTCAAGGACAAGCTGAGCTTCGTGGTCGAGCTCGACGCGACGGAGACCGACGCGCTGGCGGCGATCGACGCGAAGTCCTGCTCGGCGGCGGTGGTCGCGATCGGCGAGAGCTTCGAACAGACCGTGCTGACGGTCGCGGCGCTCAAGGAGTGCGGCGTCGCGCGCGTGATCGCACGCTCGCGCGACAAGCGCCAGTCGCGCATCCTGCGCGCGGTGGGCGCGAGCGACGTGGTCGAGGTCGAGACCGAGGTCGGGCGGCGCTACGCCGAGGACCTCGCGAAGTGGGTCAGTTGATAGGTCGTCAAGGAAATCGATCCTGCGACCTCTCAGGATGCTTGCTGCGCCATCGCCTGGCGGTGCCGGACGGCGAGCCTGTGAATTCTCCCAGGTTCTGAACCCGGCGGCGGGGGGGCGCCCTCGCGCGACTGCGCACTAGGGCGGCGCCGGGCGGTGCGCTGGGCGTATGGTGCCGTAGGGGAACCGGGGCGAACGTGAGTAGGTCCCCACGGAGACCCCATGGCACCCGTCATCTTCGAGCCGTTCAAGATCAAGGTCGTCGAGTCGCTCGCGTTGCTCACGCGCGAGGAACGCGAACGCCACCTGCTCGCCGCTGGCCGCAACCTGTTCGGCGTTCCCGCCGCGGCCGTCACGTTCGACCTGCTGACCGACTCCGGTCAGGCCGCGATGTCGACCGAGCAGTGGTCGGCGGTCATGCACGCCGACGAGAGCTACGCGGGCTCGCGTTCCTTCGCGCGCTTCGAGAGTTCGGTCAAGGACCTTTGCGGCTACCGCAACGTGATCCCGGCGCACCAGGGACGAGCGGCGGAGCGGATCCTGTTCTCGCTCGTGAGCGGGCCGGGCAAGGTGATCCCGTCGAACTGCCACTTCGACACGACACGCGCCAACATCGAGTACTCCGGCGGCGAGGCGCTCGACCTCGTGATCGACGAAGCGAGCGATCCGGCGAGCCTGCATCCGTTCAAGGGCAACATCAACCTCTCCAAGCTCGAGCGGCTCGTGCGCGAGCGCCGCGCGGACATTCCGCTCGGCATGGTGACGATCACCAACAACACCGCCGGGGGCCAGCCGGTCAGCCTCGAGAACCTGCGCGGCATTTCCGCGATCCTGCGCGGCGCCGGCATCCCGTTCGTGATCGACGCCTGCCGCTTCGCCGAGAACAGCTGGTTCATCCGCGAGCGCGAGCCGGGCCAGCAGCACCGCACGCCGACGGAGATCGCGCGCGAGGTGTTCTCGCTCGCCGACGGCTGCACCGTGTCGGGCAAGAAGGACGCGCTCGTCAACATGGGCGGGTTCCTCGCGCTCAACGACGACGAGCTGGCGCTCAAGGCGCGCAACCTGCTGATCCTGACCGAGGGCTTCCCGACCTACGGCGGCTGCTCCGCGCGCGACCTCGAGGCGATGGCGGTCGGCCTGCGCGAGTCGCTCGAGCCGTCCTACCTTGAGTACCGCATCCGCAGCACCGCCTACCTCGCGGACGGGCTCGAGCGCAACGGCATCCGCACGGTGCGACCCGCGGGCGGGCACGCCGTGTACATCGACGCGCGCGCGCTGCTCCCGCACATCCCGCCGGGCCAGTATCCGGGGCAAGCGCTCGCCTGCGAGCTCTACCTGCACGGCGGCATCCGCTCGTGCGAGATCGGCTCGGTGATGTTCGGCAAGCTCGCGCGCGACGGCAGCTTCGTTGCGGCGCGCAACGAGCTCGTGCGCCTCGCGATCCCGCGGCGCGTGTACACGCAGAGCCACGTCGACCGCATCATCGAGCTCGCCGCCGAAGTGGGGGCGAAAGCGAAGGAGCTGCGCGGCCTGCGCATGACCTACCGTCCGCAGTACCTGCCGCACTTCACGGGTCGATTCGAGCCCGTGTAGCGCGCCGCGGCGCGTTCACTCGCTCGCCGGATCGATCCTCGGGACGCGCGTGAGCGCGAGCCCGAGGTTTTCGGCGAAGTCGTGGCGGTTGTAGGCCTTGCGCGCGATCGTCTCGATCGTGTCGAGGTTGCGCCGGATCCACTCGGGAGCCTCGCCGGCGTCGACCGCCGCACGGAACGACTCGCGCGTCGAGCCGAACTTGCCGCGCAGCTTCGCGAGGTCGCCCCCCAGCGGATGCAGGTCCTTCTTGTGCGCCGCGCGCCAGCTCTTCGCGGTCGTGCGCGCGAGGATCGGGTCGGTGAGCCCGTCCCAGTGCACCAGCGTGCGCGGGAACTCGCGCCAGGCGGTCGCGCACCAGCCGATGGTCGTCACCGGATAGTCCGCGGGAGTCTCGTCCGAGGCGAGCCAGCGCGCGTACTCGTCGCGGATGTCGACCGGCCCCTGCGGCAGGAGCGGGCTCTCGCCGTAGGCGAGGTCGAGCATCACGTCGTCGAGTTGCTCGATGTCCGGCGCGAGCGTCCACGGCGAATAGGTCAGGTCCGGCTTGAGCCGGTGGTACTGCGCGTCGTTGATCTCGTCGATCTTGGTGTGCGCCGCGTCGCGTCCGATCGGGTGCTTCGAGAGCTGGCGCGGGTAGAGCAGGAACGTGCCGAAGGCGACGGTCCCCGCGACGAGCCACGCTCCACCGGTGCGCGAGGCCGCGGGCCAGCGCACGAGCGCCCGCTCGATCAAGCCGCTCCACGAGGCGACGAGCGCGCAGAAGGGGAACGCGAGGTAGCGGTAGTGCCGCGGGTCGCCGCCGATCTTCGCGACGTACAGCGAGACGGCGACGGCGGAGATCACGAGGACGGCGCGTGGGCCGAGCTCGATGTCTCGCTCGCGTCGCGACCAGAACGCGAGCAGCGCGAACGCGAGGAACAGCCACGGCGTCCCGTACGTGAGGAACGTGTCGCCGAGGTACGCGAAGCCGCGCTCCCAGTTCACTTCGTCCTTCAGGTAGAACGTGTTCGGCAGCACGTCCGCGTAGTACACGATGCGAAACAGGGTCCAGGCCCCGAGCGTCGTCGCCGCGACGAGCACGACGGTCCACGGCACGCGCCGCGAGCGCCAGAACTGCCACGCGCAGGCGAACGCGAGCGGGAGCGCGAGCTCGTGGCGCACCATCGGCGCGAGCCCGACCAGCACTTGCGCGACCCGCGACTGCGGAGCGAACACGTACAGCGCGAAGCCCGCCGCGACGAGCTGCACCAGCGGCGCCTCGACGCCGGAAGTGAAGTAGGTCTGCGTCGCGTACAGGAACGCGAGGTGCACGAGCGGCAGGTTGACGCGTGGCACTCCCCTTGGCGTCGTGCGGCGGCCGAGCTCGACGAGCAGCGCCCACGTGCCCGCCGCGCAAGCGAGGCCGACCCCGCGCGTGATCAGCCACCAGTCGAGCCCCGCCGCGCGCAACGGAACCATCGCGACGCACCACAGTGGGCTCGAGTAGCCCTCGACGTACTCGCCCTCGTTGAAGACCAGCCCACGCTCGAGGTGGACGAGGTTGTCGACGTAACGGAAGTAGACGAACGCGTCGTCGAGCAGCCACGAGTACTGGAGCGTCAGGACGAGCGTCGCCGCGAGGCACAGCCACTCGATCGCCGTGGGGCGCGCCCAGCCCGTCGCACGCTCGTTCGCTGCCGCGTCCATCGGCCCGGCTAGAAGCCGAACGTCGCGACGACGCCGTAGACCCAGTCCTGCGCGCTCATCGACGCCGTGTCGGTGAACAGCACGCTCGGCGTGATCGCGAAGCGGTTGCCGATGCGGAAGTCGATGCCGCCGCCCGCGTACCAGCCGAAGCCGTCATCGCTCGAGATGTTGCCGTCGTCCTTGCGGAACATCAGGCCGGCGCGCACGAACGGGATGTAGATCGGGTTGTCCGAGCCGCGGTCGGCGAAGCGCACTCCGGCCGAGAGGCGGTAGGTGTCGACTTCCTCGTCGCCGCTCAGCGCCGCGGTCGGCGCGGAGTAGCTCGAGTACATCAGGCCGAACTCGAGGCCGAGGCCCTTCTCGCCGTCCCAGTTGTAGATGCAGGCGTCGAGCGAGTAGGCGAGGTCCTCGTCGGGATCCTCGCCCGAGTACGTGTCGTAGTAGCCCGTGACCGCGTGCGCTCCGACGGCGATCGTGAAGCGCGGGCCCCACTCGAAGCCGTTGCGCCGCTCGGGCGACTGCGCGGCAGCGAGCGCGGCCGCGAGCGACGGGGATTCGACCGTCGGCGCCGGGATCGTCGCCACGGCGCGGAGCGGCTCCGCCGGCGCGAACGGCTGGCTGAGCGTGGGTGCGTCGACCGACAGGAGCGACACGAGGAAGATCGGGGTCGGTGCCAAGAGCATCAGGTGTCTCCGGATCCGTCGAGGGGCGGGGCAGGGGATTCTATCGGCGGCCGCGCGGGGATCACGCCCCGACTCGTGTTCGGGTCGCTCGCCACAGGGCCAGCGGCGCCGCGACGGCGCCCGCGAGCGGCAGGAGGCTCCAGGCGGCTTCGCCCGACTTCAGGAGCTGCAGCCCCAGTGGCGGTCCCACGAGGTTCGCGCAGGTCCACGCCAGCCAGTAGGCGCCGAGGTAGCGTCCTCGCAAGTGCGGCGGCGCGAGGTCGGCGACGAAGGAGTTGCACAGCGGGAACAGCGCGATCTCGCCAGCGGTCCACAACACGATCCAGGCCGCGTGGGAGCCGAGTCCGTCGGCGAGCGCGTGCCCCGCGAAACCCGCCGCGAAGAGGAACGCGGTCCACGGCAGTACGCGCGCGCGGCCGAGCTTTTCGAAGCGCGGCACGAGCCACGGCTGCGCCACCGCGATCAGGGCGCCGTTGAGCGCCATCACGAGCCCGTAGCGCTTCAGGCTCAGTCCATCCGCCCGCAGGATCGGCCCCAGCGTCGCCATCGTCTGCAGGATCACCAGTCCGAGGAAGAAGGCTGCGACCAGCATCCAGCGCAGGCGCGGGTCGCGCAGCGCGACTCCACGCTCCGCCGCAGGTTCGGCCGCGCCGGTGGTCGCGTCGCGCGTCGGCCGCGTCTCCGGCACCGCGCGCAGGATCAGGAACGCCGCCAGCAGCATCGTGGCCGCATCCCCGACGAACAGCCACATGAAGCCCGCACGTTCGGAGACCTCGCCCGCGACGATCGGACTGATCGCGAAGGCGACGTTGAAGCTCCAGATCATGTAGCCGTAAGCGCGCCCGCGGTCGGCGCTCGGCACGAGGTCGGCGATCGCGGCCGAGACGGCGGGGCGGTAGAGCTCCGCCACCGCTCCGAGCGCAAAGGCCAGCGTCGCGAGCGCCGGAGTGCCGTGCACGCTCGCGAGACCCGACAGCGCGAGCGCACCGGCCGTCAGGCTGAAGATCATGGTCGGCTTGCGGCCCCAGCGGTCGGCGAGCTGCCCGCCGACGACGGCCGAGAGCACCGAGCCCGCGCCCCAGGCCCCGAGCACGATCGAAGCGTCGTTCTCGCTCAGCCCTTCGCGCTCCTGCAGGTACAGCGACAGGAACGGCAGCACGAACGCGCCGAGGCGGTTGATCCACATGCCCAGCACGAGGAACCAGAAGCTCCTCGGCAGGCCCGCGAGGCCACGGCTCATTCCGGACACGCTAGCGCCGGCGCGGCAGCCAGAGCTCGAGGAAGATCAGCGCCAGCGAGAGGGCGGTCGAGAGCGCGTAGGTGGCGCCGGCGGCGACGATCACGGGCACGAAGGCCACGTAGTCGCGCGCGAGCCACCAGCCGAGCAGGTCTGCGACGAGGCCCAAGCCCGCGAGCGCGAACAGGCCGTTGCGCAGCGCCGCC
>JABWBL010000148.1 GCA_013360535.1 Planctomycetaceae bacterium | reverse complement strand
TCGCCTCGTCCTCGAGCGCCTGCGAGGGCCGCGGGGAGCCGGGCAGGGTCTGTTGCAGGGGCGCAGCGAGAGCCAGCAGGCTCGCGAGCAGTCCGGAAACGAGGTGCATGCGCCTTGGGCTCCGCCGATGGGGGCGCGAAGGCTAGCGCGTTCGGTTGCGGCGCTTCAATCCGCGCCAAAAAGGAGCGAGAAAACGGCCGAAATCACGCTCACTCCGGCAGGTCGTACTCGATCTCGACGAAATCGAGCTCGTCGCCGCCGGTGACGTGCAAGGTCGCGTCGCAGGAAGGGCACAGGCGCATCCACGAGCCGGGCTGGCGATCCGGCACGGGTCCGCACGTCGGACAGGTCTGCACGCAGGGGCAGTAGTCGACCTCGAGTTGCGGCGCGGGCGAGCCGAGCTCGGCACCGATCTCGCGCCAGGCGAGTTCGAGCAGCTTGGGTTCGACCGACGCGAGCTCTCCGACGGCGATGCGCACGAGGCGCGGGTGAAGTCCGGGGTGCGCGTCGACGTCGGCGCGGGCGATGTCGAGCAGCGACTGGGCAAGGCTCATCTCATGCATGGTTCAGCGCTCCGTTCGAGGACTGTGGCACGCAGTTCGACAGCGGGGAGGACGCCCGGAGGGTAGCGCGGCGGAGCGAAAGTGCGTAGGGGGCAAGTGCGAGCGCCGGACTGCGCGACACATACGAAATGGGGACTACGCAAGTGCGCAGCTTGCCCAAGACCGAATTTCCGGATTGGACCGATAGGTTCGGGTAGCGAGCCTCGATTCGGCACGAAGGCGCCTTCGCACCGGATGGGGCAGGGAAACTTGGGACACGCGAGGCGTGTCCGAAGGAGTGCGAGCCGTGATGCGTCGACGCGAGACGATTCAGCAGGCCCTCGAACGTTCGGGCACGAACCGCCGAGACTTCCTCTCCTTCTGTGGGGCGCTGATGGTGGCCGCGCCCGCGGGACTCGCGCTCACCAGCGGCAGCGTGGAGGCGATGGCGAGCACGCTGGGGGCCGCGCGGCGGCCGAGCGTGATCTGGCTGCACTTCCAGGACTGCACAGGCTGCTCGGAGACGCTCTTGCGCACGTCGCAGCCCGACCTCGAGAAGATCCTGTTCGACGTCATCTCGCTCGACTACCACGAGACGCTGATGGTCGCGAGCGGCCATCAGGCGGAAGCCGCGCTCGCCGACGCGATGCGCGAGAACGACGGGCAGTACGTGCTCGTGGTCGAAGGCTCGATTCCCACCAAGGAGCAGGGCCAGTACATGAAGCTCGCGGGCAAGCCGGCGCTGCAGGTGCTCGAGGAGGTCGGCTCGAAGGCCGCCGCCGTGATCGCGATCGGCTCGTGCGCCTCGTGGGGCGGCATTCCCTCGAGCGGGCCGAATCCGACCGGCGCGGTCGGGGTCGATGCGCTCCTCAAGGGCAAGGCGATCGTCAACATCCCCGGGTGCCCGCCCAATCCGTACGTGTTCCTCGCGGTGGTGCTGCAGTACGCGACCTCCGGCACGCTGCCCGCGCTCGATGACGAGCGCCGACCGCTGTTCGCGTTCGACCGGCTGATCCACGACCACTGCCCGCGCCGCGCGCACTTCGACGCGGGCCGTTTCGCACGCGAATTCGGCGACGACGGTCACCGCAAGGGCTGGTGCCTGTACGCGCTCGGCTGCAAGGGCCCGTCGACGCACGCCGCCTGCTCGACGAGGCATTTCAACGACGTGGTCGACTGCTGGCCGATCGGCATCGGGGCGCCGTGCGTCGGTTGCACCGAGCGCAACGTCGCCTTCAAGGTGCCGATCTTCCAGACGACGCCGATCCACGGCGCGGTCCCGCCCGCGAGCTATCCGCCGGTCGAAGCGGGCTCGGGCCAGATCGATCCGGTCGCCACGGGGCTCGTCGGGCTCGGGCTCGGCGCGCTCGCGGGCGCGACCTACGTCGCGGCGAAGCGCTTCTCGAAGCAGCGTGACGACGAGCGTGTCCCCGACGGGAAGCCCGACGACCTCGACGCCGCCAACGGGGGGACGCAGCGATGAAGCTCACCCGGCGGGACGCGCTGCGCAGCGCGCTCGGGCTGGGGACCGGTGCGGCCGTGGCGCTCGGGGCGCAGGTCGCGACGGCGAGCCCGAAGGAACCGAAGTCGTCGGCGCAGGCGCCGATCGGCTTGCTCTACGACGCGACACGCTGCATCGGCTGCAAGGCGTGCGTCATCCACTGCCAGCAGGCGAACGGGCTCGAGCCCGACACGGAGCTCTCCGGCGGCCTGCACCTGATGCCGACGGACCTGAGCTGCAAGACCAAGAACATCATCAAGCTCTATCAGGCGCCGGACAGCGAGGAGCATTCGTTCATCAAGCGCCAGTGCATGCACTGCGCGGAGCCGGCCTGCGCGTCGGGCTGCCCGTTCCATGCCCTCGAGAAGGATCCGGTGACGGGCATCGTCGGCTGGGATGGCTCGAAGTGCATCGGTTGCCGCTACTGCGAGATCGTGTGCCCGTTCGAGATCCCGAAGTTCGAGTGGGACAAGTTCAACCCCAAGGTCGTCAAGTGCGAGCTGTGCCGCCACTTGCTCGCCGACGGCAAGGAACAACCGGCCTGCACGGCCTGCTGTCCGACGGGCGCCGTCCTCTTCGGCAAGCGCGAGGACCTGCTCGCCGACGCGAAGGGGCGCATCGAGGCCAGCCCGGGCAAGTACTTCGAGGAGCGCGTGTACGGCGAGCACGAGGCGGGGGGCACGCAGGTGCTGTACCTGTCGGGCGTGGCGTTCGAGAAGCTCGGGCTGCCGAAGCTTCCGACGCAGTCGCTGCCGGAGTACGCCAACCGCTACCACCGGATGATCTACCAGTGGATGGCGTTGCCGGCGGCGATCTACGTCGGCATGGCGGCGGTGATCCAGCGGCGCTTCAAGAAGCACGACGAGGAAGCGCAGGCGATCGAGGAGGCCGGGGGCCCGAGGGACCAGCTATGAGCACTCCGTCTCACGCATCGAGCTTGCCGCGCGGAGCCGCGGCGCAGTCCCGGCGCTCGACCGAGCCCGCGCACGGGTCGCACGGTGGCGGGGTCCACCTCTGGCAACGTGGCGTGCCGGTCACGACGAAGCTCTGGACTCCGGCCTCGATCGCGCTCGCGCTCGTCGCGGCAATCGGGCTCGCGATCGCGGCCTACCGCATGACAGGCAAGCTCGGCGTCGTGTCGGGCATGACCGACATGTACGCCTGGGGCGTGTGGAAGACCTTCAACGTCATGACGCTGACGGCGCTCGGCACGAGCGGCCTGTCGGTCGGCATGGCGGCGTGGGTCTTCGGTCGCAAGGACTTCCACATCGTGATGCGCACGGCGCTCGTGATGAGCCTCGTGTTCTATTTCGCGGGCTTGCTCGCGCTCGGCATCGACGTCGGGCGGCCTTGGAACTTCTACCACGTGTTCATGCCGTGGACGTGGAACCTGCACTCCTCGCTGCTCGAGGTCGCGGTGTGCATGCCGGCCTACGCATTCGTGTTCCTGCTCGCGGAAAACCTGCCGATGGTGGGCGAGCGCTTCTTCTACCGCGGATCGCCGGCGATGCGCGCGCGCGTCGACGGCTGGCGCAAGCCGTTCCGCCGCGTGTATCCGTTCGTCGTCGCGGGTGCGTACATGCTGCCCGCGATGCACCAGAGCTCGCTGGGGGCGCTGATGCTGCTCGCGGGGCCGAAGGTGCATCCGCTGTGGCAGACGCCGGCGCTGCCGCTCCTGTACCTGATGCAGGCGGGCATCTGCGGCTTCGCGTTCGTGATCGTCACGGTGATGCTGAGCTGCCTCGTCTGGCAGCGGCCGCTCGACATGAAGGTCATCGGCGCGCTCGCCGACTGGATGAGCCGCCTGATCCTCGTCTGGCTGGGCGTGCGCGCGCTCGACCTCGTGGTGCGCGGCGAGCTCGGGCGCGTGCTCACGTTCGACCGCTACTCGATCCTGTTCCTGATCGAGAACGCGCTCGTGCTGATCCCGGCGCTGGTGATGCGCGTCGAGCGCTGGCGCAGCACGCCGCAGCTCGTGTTCAAGATGGCCGTCGCCACGTGCGTCGGCGGGATGGCCTACCGCTTCATCCCGACCACCGTCACTTACGACCCGGGCTGGCAGTTCAGCTACTTCCCCGCGGTTCCGGAGCTGCTCGTGATGCTCGGCTTCGTCGCGCTCGCGCTGCTCGGATTCAGCTTCGCCGTGAAGCTCTTCGCCGTCCTCCCCGCGCCCTATGACGACTGGCTGAAGTCGCCCGAAGGCCAGACCTACGTCCGCAAGAACTCCTAGGAAGCTCTCATGTCCACTCGCCTGACGATCGACCCGATCACCCGCATCGAGGGACACCTGCGCATCGACGTCGAAGTCGACAACGGTGCCGTCGACCGCGCCTGGGCGTCCTGCACGATGTGGCGTGGCATCGAGCGCATCCTGCTCGGCCGCGACCCGCGCGAGGCCTGGCTCTTCACGCAGCGCTTCTGCGGCGTGTGCACGACCGTGCACGCGATCGCTTCGGTGCGGGCGGTCGAGGACGCGCTCAAGCTGCAGATCCCGCTCAACGCGCAGCTGATCCGCAACCTGATCCTGATCGCGCACGGACTGCACGACCACATCGTGCACTTCTACCACCTGTCGGCGCTCGACTGGGTCGACGTGACGACGGTGCCGAGGGCGGACACGAAGGCGGCGGCGGCCGCGGCGCAAGGCCTGTCGGATTGGACCGGCAATTCGCCGCAGGTGATGGCGCAGACGCAGGAGCGCGTGAAGGGCCTGCTCGCGAGCGGGCAGCTCGGCATCTTCGCGCACGGCTACTGGGGCCACCCCGCGATGAAGCTCTCGCCGGAAGTGAACCTCGTCGCCGTCGCGCACTACCTGCAGGCGCTCGAGTTCCAGCGCAAGTCCAACCAGGCCGTCGCGATCCTCGGCGGCAAGACGCCGCACATCCAGAACATGGCGGTCGGCGGCGTGATGAACGCGCTCGACCTCGACAGCCAGGCGGCGCTCAACCTCGACCGCATCTTCATGATCCGCGGACTGCTCGAGGAAGTCTCGCGCTTCGTGCGCGAGGTGTACTTCCCCGATGCATGCCTCGTCGCCGGCGCCTACAACGAGTGGTTCGACTACGGCGCGGGCCACCGCAACTACCTTGCGGTCCCGGACCTGCCGACCGACGCGGCCGCGACGAAGTTCGACCTGCCCGGCGGCGTGATCCTCGGCGGCGACCTCGCTGGCGCGAAACCGATGGACGTGTTCGGCGATGCGGCCTTCCGCGCGAACGTCGCGGAGGACGTGACGCACGCGTGGTACCGCGGTCGCGGCGCGCAGAAGCCGTGGAAGGGCGAGACCGAGCCGACCTACACCGACTTCGTCGAGGACGGCAAGTACACGTGGGTGAAGGCACCGCGCTACGACGGGCATCCGATGGAGGTCGGGCCGCTCGCGGACGTGCTCGCGGGCTACGCGGCCGGTCATCCGCTGACGAAGAAGTGGGTCGACGAAGGCCTCAAGCGCATCTCCGCGGTCGCCGGCAAGCCGATCGGGCCCGAGAAGCTGATGTCGACGATGGGACGGTACGTCGCGCGCGCAGTGCGTTGCGTGATCCTGGCCGAGCTCGCGCTCGAGCAGCACCAGCGCCTCGTCGACAACGTGCTCAAGGGCGATCGCCAGACGTTCGTCCCGCCGGTGTTCCCCAAGAGCGCCGTCGAAGGTGTCGGCGTGCACGAGGCGCCTCGCGGCACGCTGTCGCACTGGGTGGTCGTCGAGAACGGCAAGATCGCGAACTATCAGGCGGTCGTGCCGACGACGTGGAACGCGAGCCCGCGCGACGAGAAGGGTGTGGGCGGGCCTTACGAGGCTTCGCTGCTCGGCAATCCGATCGCGGATCCCGAGCGGCCGCTGGAAGTGCTCCGCACGGTGCACTCGTTCGACCCGTGCATGGCCTGCGCCTGCCACGCCTACGACCCGCGCGGCAACAAGCTCGCGTCGATCACGGTGCGCTGATGCAGGTGGCCATGGAAGACACGCTCGTCGACGCGCCGATCTGCGTGATCGGGCTCGGAAACCTGCTCCAGCGCGACGATGGTTTCGGTCCGCGGGCGCTGGAGTGGATCGAGCGGCACTGCGACTGCCCGGCCGGCGTCGAGTTCGTCGACGTCGGCACTGCGGGGCTGCACCTGATCCGCTGGGTCGTCGGGCGGCGGGCGGTGCTCATCCTCGACGCCTGCACCGCGGGCACGGCTCCGGGCACGGTCAGCGTGTTCCACCGCGAGCGTGTGCTCGAGGGCGAATGCACGGGCGTGCGCATCAGCCCGCACCAGCCCGACATCCGCGAGATCCTGCGCATGGCGGAGGTCGTCGACCGGATGCCGGACGAGGTCGTGCTGATCGGTGCCGAGCCGCGCACGATGGAACAGGGGCTCGAGCTGAGCCCTGAGGTGGAAGCCGCCATTCCCGCCGCCGCACGCGAACTTGCGAGAGAACTGCGGCGACTGGGGGTGGCACTCGAGCTGCGCGAGACCGAGGCCTGCAACTCCTGAGGAGGCACGGGAAGAAGTTTTTGGGCCCACTCCTGCGAAGCGGAGCCGGGGAACCGAAGGGAACTCCGGCGGCGGACGGCGGAACCTGCCGCCCGCGCCCTCTCCAAGGCTCGAGCAAGGAGCGGTCGGGTTTCGCCCCGGCCGCTCTTCTTCGTTGGAGTCCGAAGCCTCGCGGCTACAGCCCGCCGTAGAGCACGGCGAGGCCGCTCGAGGCGATCACCGCTCCGGCGAGCGAGTGCGCCCAGCGCTCGAGGAACTTCAGGCGCAGCGGCTCGAGGCCGAGCACGGCAAGTCCGACGAGCAAGAGCATCGTGGCGAGTGTCGCGAGCGCGAACACGGCTCCGGTCCAGCCCGCAAGCCACCAGTTCCCTTCGCTCGCCGGCAGGAAGAACAGCGGAATGAGCGGCTCGCACGGCCCGAGCACGAACACGACGAACAGGCTCCAGAACGTCGCCGAGCGCGCGTCGACCGGCTGGCGCTGCGGAGGCGTGAGCAGGTGCGAGTGGCCGTGGTGGGGCGCATGAGAGTGCTCGTGCGTCCCGTGCGAGTGCAGGTGGACGTCGCCGTCGTGACGGTGCAGCTCGAGCCCGCGGCGCGCGCGGATCGCCTGCCGCAGTCCCCAGAGCGCGTACACGGCTCCGAACACGACCATCGCCCACGCGGCGAGGTCGCCGCGGCTCAGCTCCAGGCCCTCGATCGTGCCGGTCGAAGCTCCCAGCGCGACACCGAGGCCGCCGAGCACCAGCGACGACGCGACGTGCCCGAGCCCGCACAGTCCCGTGATCCACAGCGTCTTGCGCAGGCTCCAGCCGCGGGCCTTGGAGAGCATCACGAACGGCAGCGTGTGGTCGGGACCGATCGCCGTGTGGACGACGGCCACGACGGCGGCAGACGCGAGCAGGTTGACGGTCAGGGCATCGGGCGACATCAGCAGATCCTCGGGAGATCGAGACCGGAGAGCATGTCGAGCGGGCGCTCGAGGCCGAGCGTGGTGCGCAGGAGCAGCGGCGAACGGCCGTCGGTGCGCTCGTGCACCGTTCCAATGCGTGTCGCACCGCGACCGAGCGGATGCGCTCGCAGGGCGGCCAGCGCACGCGCCTCGTCTTCGGCCGCGACCCAGACCAGCACGCGTCCCTCGCAGGCTAGGTAGAGCGGCTCGAGCCCGAGCAAGTCGCACACGGCGCGCACGTCGCCGCGCACGGGAAGGAGCTCCTCCTCGAGCACGATGCGCACGCCCGCACGCACGGCGGACTCGTGGCAGGTCGTCGCGACG
>JABWBL010000147.1 GCA_013360535.1 Planctomycetaceae bacterium | reverse complement strand
AGCCAGCGCTCGGCCCGCTCGAACTCGCCTTGCCGCTCGGCGCACAGGCCCGCGTCGTGCAGCACGATCGCGTCGTCGGGGACGAGCTCGACCGCGCGCGCGAAGAGCTCGAGCGCCCGCGCGCGCTTGTCCTCGAAGCTCGACAGGAAACGCGCCGCGTTGGCGAGCACCTCGGGCGAATCCGGCGCCGCCGCGAGCGCGCGCTCGAACAGGCGCTGCGCCTCCTCGGGCTCGTCGTCGCCGATCTCCCAGGCGCGCTCGACGAGCTCGTGAGCGCCATCCCGCTCGGGATTCCAGTTCTCGTCGGGGACGTCGACCATGAGGGGCGAAGAGGATAGCGCCGCGCGCGAATCCGGCGGCTCGCCGTTATTCCGGGCGCAGGCGGCACTTGGCGCCGCGCGAAACCGGGGGCTGAGCGCGCTAGACTGTCGCTCCCGCTGGTCCTGTCCTAGGTTGCGGGCACCCCTCTGAGGAGATCGAGCGCTCGAATGTGCGGATTCATCGGCATCTACGGCCCCAACGGCAGTGACGTGGCCATCGAGATCTACGAGGGCCTGCTCGCCGTGCAGCACCGCGGCCAGGACGCGTCGGGGATCACGACCTTCACCGACAAGTTCCACGTCAAGAAGGGCCTCGGGCTCGTCCGCGACGTCTTCAACGAGCGCAACATGGCGCGCCTGCGCGGCCCGATCGGCGTCGGCCACGTGCGCTACCCGACCGTGGGCGTCGGTTCCGACGAGGACGTGCAGCCGTTCCACATGGTGTTCCCCACGGGCATCGCCATGGCGCACAACGGCAACGTGACGAACTTCCTCGAGCTGAAGGAGCGGCTCGCGCTCAAGGGCGTGCGGCTGGGCTCGTCCTGCGACGTCGAGGTGATCCTGTACGTCTTCGCGCGCGCGCTCGCCGACCGGCTCAAGCCGATGCAGAAGCCGCAGCCCGAGGACGTGTTCGCGGCCGTCAAGGTCGTGCACGAGAAGGTCAAGGGCGCCTATTCGGTCGTCGCGATCCTCGCCGACGGCGGCATGGTGTGCTTCCGCGACCCGTTCGGCATCAAGCCGATCGTGTTCGGCCAGAAGCAGACCGAGCTCGGCACCAGCTATGCGTGCGCGAGCGAGTCGGTCGTGCTCGACGTCAACGGTTACGAGCGCACGCTCGACATCGGCCCCGGCGAGTGCCTGTACGTCGACGCCGCGCGCGTGATCCACCAGCGCAAGCTCGGCGACAAGCCGCACCGCCCGTGCATCTTCGAGTGGGTCTACTTCTCGCGTCCCGACTCGATGCTCGACGACATTTCGGTGTACCGCACGCGTCGGCGCTTCGGGAAGGAGCTCGCCGAGCAGTGGAAGCGCGAGCGCGCGCCGACGCCCGACGTCGTGATCCCGATCCCCGACAGCTCGCGCGAGGCCGCGATGGCGATGGCGGACCAGCTCGGGCTCCCGTACCGCGAGGGCCTCGTCAAGAACCGCTACATCGGCCGCACGTTCATCATGCCGAGCCAGGGTGCGCGCACCAGTTCTGTGCGCCGCAAGCTCAACACGATCCCGCTCGAATTCGCGGGCAAGGACGTGCTGCTCGTCGACGACTCGATCGTGCGCGGCAACACGTCGAAGCGCATCGTGCAGATGGCGCGCGACGCCGGCGCCCGCAAGGTCTACATGGCGATCACGAGCCCGCCGCTCGTCAGTCCTTGCCCCTACGGCATCGACATGGCGACCAAGACCGAGTTCGTCGCCACCAACCGCACGACGGAGGAGATCGCGCGCGAGATCGGCGTCGATCACCTAGTCTACCTCGACCGCGAGGCCATGAACGAGGCCGCGCGCGCCGGAAACCCGAAGATCGAGAAGTTCTGCAACGCCTGCTTCACCGGCGAGTACCCGACCGGCGACGTCACCCGCGAGATGCTGCTCGCCATCGAAGGCGAGCGCTGCGACGCCCAACGCGCCATCACCGCCGAACCCGCCTCGCCCTGAGCCGCTGGCGGCAATTGTGTCACTCCGCGCAGCTCTCTCCGCTCCGGAGGGGGCTGCGCGCGGCTTGGGGCCTCGCCGTTCAGGTCCGCGCGAGCGCGACGAGCTTGGTGAGCGTGGCGACGTTGCGGGCGGTGCCGTGGTCGCCGAGCGCGCGGTCGACCGACTTCCACAGCTTGCCGCCGAGGATCCCGTCGGGGCACTCGAGCCACGCGCACGACTTGCCGACCACGAGCGTCTCGCGGCCGAAATCCTGCTTGGCGAGTGGCGCGAGCAGCTTCGCATCGGCGCTGGCTGAGTAGAACGTGACGAGCGCCTTCGACGGGTCCTTCACGCCGCGCGCGAACGGCCCGTCGGTCAGTGCGGACTCGACCTCGGCGAGCGTGAGCACCGTCACTTGCGCCCGCACGCCGAGGCGCTTCTCGAGCACGCCCTCGATGCTTGCCTTCGCAGCAGCTTTCGCGAGCTTCGAGCTCTCGAACACGACATTGCCGCTCTGCAGCAGCGTCTGCACGCCCTCGAACCCAGCGATCTCGAGCTCACGCCGCAGGTCCGCCATCGCGACCCGCTTCGCCTTGCCGACGTTGATGCCGTGAAGGAATTCACGGTCTCGACGTCCGGCGCCGCCAGGCGACGGCGCAATCAGCATTCTGAGAGCTCGTATCCTCATTTCTTCACGAGCTCTCAGCGCTCGTAGGCGCCGAAAATCGTCGTGTCCGCGACCGATCGCTGAAAGAAGCGCGCCTTGATCGCCAGGTAGTCGGGGTGCGCGAAGAACGCGTCCTTGCGGACGCTGCTCTCGAAGTAGATCGCGAACACGCGGTTGATCGGGTGCTCGCTCGCGGACTTCAGCACCTTGCCGACGACGAAGTCGTAGCGAAACCCGCCGCCGTGCTCGGCGAGCAGGGGCGCCATCGCCTCGCGGTACTGCCGGTAGGTGTCGTCGTCGGTCACGTGGAGACCGACCATCATCTCGTGCGTCATGGTGCGAAGTGTAGAGCTCGCGACATCGTGCGATGGCCGATTCCTCGGATCAAAAGCCGCAGGGCGCCGGAGCGACGGCTCCAGCGCCCTGCGATCGTGTGCCACGCACGCGCCATGGCGCGCTCGCCATCAAGGCACATACGTGAGCTCGAGCGCGTCGGAGAGATTCGTGGTCTTGACGGCCGGCGGGTCGCGGTAGGAAAGCCTGTCTTCTCTGGCCGCTGCCTTGTTTCTCCTGCGGCCAGAGAAGCTCAGAGGACGCTCAATGCGTCCTCTGAGAAGGATCCCCCAAGCCGCGCGCTTCGCGCGGCGCGGCTGAGTCTGGTACCGCGAAGTGCAGACCTACGGGACTACTGTGAGCTCGAGCGCGTCCGACAGGTTCGTCGTCTTGACGGCCGGCGGGTCGCGGTACCAGGCCTGCGCGTAGACCCTGTTGCCGAGGCCGAAGGGCGTGCCGAGTGCGCCGGGCATGCCCGCGAGGAACGAGTCCCAGTCCTGCGCGAGAGCGCCGTCGCACTGGCCGCTCGTGCCGCCGGTGAGCTGCGGCTGCATGCGCTGCGTCGGCGACTTGACGCACAGGAAGCTCGAGCCGCCGATGCCCCACGGCAACGGAGCGAAGCCCGTGTTGTCGATGCCGTAGAAGATCAGGCCCGTCTTCTGGCCCTCGACGTTCGCAACCTGGATGACGCACGGCGCGGCCTGCGAGAGGCTCGGCTGGTTGGCGGCGCTGATCGCGGGCACGCAGCCGTTGCTCGACGTGCCGGCGGTGCAGAACGTCGTCGGCGCGCTGCTCGAGCTCCCGCGAGGCGTGATGTAGTTGACGTCGATGCTCGCCACGAGCACCGAGTACGTGCCCGCAGTCCGGTCTTGCAGCCACAGCCCGTTGCCGGCGCCGACGAGGATGTTGCCGTTGGTGAGCGCGTGCACGCCCTGCGGCGTCGAGAGCACGCCCGTGCCGTCGAAGTAGTTGAGCTGCGTCCCGTTGGCGTCGTACTCGAAGATCCCGACCGGCGTCACGAGGCCGACGGTCAGGATGTTGCCCGCCGCGGTCTTCGACAGTTGCCCGGGGAAGTCGACGCCGGAAACACCGTCGGAGTTGTGCAGGATGCCGAGCACCGCGCCCGTAGCCGGATCGACGCGCACGAGGTCGTCATTGGTCGTGTCGCTGACGAGCAGCTCGCCGTTGTGGCTGATCACGCCGAACGGGCTGCCCGGCATCGCATGCGAGGCGACGAACGTCGTCGTGGGCGTGTATTCCTTGAGCGCGAGGCCGTAGCCCGCGCCGCCGTTGCCGAAGTTGCACAGCCACACCCGACCAAAATCGATGTGCAGGCCGCGGATGTTGTCGCGCCCCGTGCCCCACTGTCCGAGGTAGGTCGTGCCGTCGGCGCTCCAGCGGTGCACCGCGTCGGCGTTCTGGTCGCTGACCCAGATCTCGCCCGCGCCGTTCGAGATGGCCTGGATCGGAAGGCTCGCCGGCGTGCCCGTTCCCGCGGAGAGGCTGATGAAGTTCGGGTTGATCATCGAGCCGTCGACGGCGCTGACGAGCATGATCCGGTCGTTGGTGGCATCGACCACCATCAGTTCCTGGGCGAGGGCGGCCGGCGCGAGCGCCAGGCCGAGGACGAGCTTCGAGACGTGCATGGAGAGCTTCATTGGGTTTTCCTTCGAGAATGCGCCGTGGGGGAGCGGCTGGACGCGCAAGTCCTCCGGAGTCTAGGGGTCTTGACCGGATCCGTGGGGTTCGAATCACGGACCGGACCGGGACACGCGAGTTCGGTCGCGGGAGATCGCGGCATCGCATTCACCGTGCCCTTGGCCTGTATCCTCGCGCGCCAGCGAGCGCTGCACCGCTCGCCGGACGCACTCCCATGCAAACCCATCGCGCTCGCCTCGCTGTCGCTCTTGTGCTCGCCGCTCTCCTCGCGGTCGTGGTCGCGGCGTTCGTGTCGAGTGCGCGAGCATCGAATCAACGCATCGACGGGTTGCTCTCCGAAATCGAGCTCCGATTCAAGGATGGAACGGTGAGCACCGCCGTGACGCCACCGACGACCACCTTGGTCAAGCAGCTGCTCGGCAGCGAAGCAGGACGAGAGAAACTCGTCGAGCTCGACGCTCGTCGCGACGACATCGCCTTCGACTCGGTGCGGGGCTACGTCTATTGGGTGGCTCCAGAAACGCCAACCGGCGCAGGACTCAAGTACGGAATCCACTCCGTGGGCGACAAGCTGGGTGGCCACTGCGGCATCGGGTACCCAGTCCGGTTGCACGGCGTTCGCTGCGAAGGGGCACAGCTGCTGTTCGAACTCGAAACGCTCGAGAGCTATCGCAAGCCGAAGTTCTCCAAGGGCGCCTGGCCGGACGAGGCGGGTCGTCGCTACGAAGCCGTGGTCGAACTCGCGTCGTTGGATCGCGGCTACGTCACGACGGAGAAATTCTCCGAATGCCGCCCGCTCGAGCGCTGACGCGGCGCGCCATCGAATTGGGTCGACGACGCAGATAGCATCCGCCGCGCAGGCCGGTTCACGCAGCGCGATGGGTGCGCTGACGAGCTCTCGGGTCGTGCTCGCAAACCACGGAGGAGATCGATGAAGGCGTACGCGGCAGAGTTTTTCGGGACGTTCTGGCTCGTGCTCGGCGGCTGCGGAAGCGCGGTGCTCGCCGCGGCGTTCCCGGAAGTCGGCATCGGCCTGCTCGGCGTCTCGTTCGCGTTCGGCTTGACCGTGCTGACCATGGCCTACGCGATCGGCCACATCTCGGGTTGCCATCTCAACCCTGCAGTCTCGATCGGCCTCGTCGCCGCCGGGCGTTTCCAGGCGAACAAGCTCGTGCCGTACATCGCCGCGCAGGTGATCGGCGCGATCGCGGCCGGTGGAGTGCTGTATTTGATTGCGAGCGGCAAGGCGGGCTTCGATCTCGCCGGCGGCTTCGCTTCGAACGGCTATGCCGAGCACTCGCCGGGTGGCTACTCGTTGCTCGCCGCCGCACTGGCCGAGCTCGTGATGACGGCGTTCTTCCTGATCGTGATCCTCGGCGCAACGGACAAGCGCGCGCCTGCGGGCCTCGCGCCGATCGCGATCGGGCTCGGACTGACGCTGATCCACCTGATCAGCATCCCGGTCACCAACACGTCGGTGAATCCCGCGCGCAGCACGGGCGTCGCGCTGTTCGTCGGCGACTGGGCCGTCGCGCAACTGTGGCTCTTCTGGGTCGCTCCGATCGCCGGAGCGGTGCTCGGCGCGTTCATCTACCGCTTCATCGGCGACGAGAAGAGCTGACTGCGAAGTCCGGCGGGCGCGGGCGTGGCGGCGTCGATAAGTGGCTCGAATCGCGGTCGGAGGCAGGAGTGGGGCGGCTCGCGCGGCTGTCGCGCCGACAATCCGCGCCCATGAATTCCTCACCGAACCGCGGCGGTCGCCGCTTTCTCGCCTTGCTGCTCGTGCTCGCGGCCCTCGGGCTGTGCGCGCTTTCGGTCCTCGGTCTGCTCGCGACGCTGGAGCCGTTGAAGGGACAGAGTCCGTGGCTGTGGCGCGCGGTGTACGCGTCGATGGGCCTGGGGGGACTCGCATTGTTGGTGCTCGCCGCGGTCTCGTGGCGGAGCAACGGCTCGCGTCGCCCGTGAGCGCGACACCGGGCGGACCACGGGCCGTTACGATTCGCCGTCATGCGCATCACGCTCGCTTCGCTGCTCTTGATCCTGTCGTCGTGCGCGTCGGTCGAGGCCGAACGAGCGCCGATCGCGACGCGCGACTGGAGCATGATCGCCAAGTCGGGCGCTGTGCCCGCGGGTGAGAACGCGTTCGAGCTCGCGCTCGAGCTCTCCGAGCTGCTCGGGTCGCGCGATCCCGTGCAGCGCGACGACTTCGCCTACGGGCTGCTCGCGAACTGGATCGTGCGCCAGAAGCTGTTCGCGCCCGACCAGCTGCGCGAGCTTGCGCGGCGCTGGACAGCGAACCTCGAACGCGGGCTGGGCTCGCGTGGCGACGAAAGCGTGCTGCTGCGCTCGTTCTCGGCGCTTTCGCTGTCGCTGATCGCCGCACGCGACCTCCAGGCGCCGTTCCTCGAGGAACACGAAGTCCGCAACTTGCTCGAACGCACGCTCGACTACAGTGCCCGCGAACAGGACCTGCGAGACTGGGATCCGAAGCTCGGCTGGATCCACGCCGTCGCGCACACCGCCGACCTGCTCAAATTCCTCGCGCGCAACCCGCACGTCGACTCCGCCAGCCTGAACCAGATCCTCGAGGCCATCGAGCGCCGCCTCTCGACTCCGATGGAGCGCGCCTTCTCGATGGGCGAGGACGAACGCCTCGCGCGCACGCTCGCGGCCGTGATCCTGCGCGCCGATCACGACCAAGCCGCGTTCGAGTCGTTCCTCTCTCGCCTCGCCGACGCCCGCTCGCGCGCCCGCGACGCCCAACCCTTCGCGCCCGCCAACCTCGCCGTCGCCGAGAACATCTCCCACACCCTGCGCGCCCTGCACACCGGTCTCGCCGCCGCCGCCGACCTCCCGCCTCACGCCCAACGCGCCCGCGACGCCACACTTCGCGCCCTCGCGCGCTGAAGCGCCTCGCCTGCCTCCAACCGAGCCCTTCGACTTCTTGAGCAAGGATCGCGGCCGTGTCTTCCCACGCTACTCTGGCTGAGTGAGCGCTCCCCGAGCTCGCTGGCTTCCGTATGGACTCGCTGCGGTCGTGGCGATTGGAGTACTCGTGCTCTGGTTCCGAGGAAGCTCGCGAGCAGAGCTCGAGGGAGCCGCCGAGCGCGAACACGTCGAACAACCAGCAGAACAAGCCGCGGAGCCGCTGCGACCGCCGGCGGCGCTGGAATTGGTCGCGATCGACGACACTCCGGCGACGGAAATTCGCGTCGAGCTACCGCGCGACCCGAGCACGGTGGGGCCGCGCAGGACGCACGCCAAGGTCGAGCTCGTCTGTGGGCTCAAGGGCACCGCAGTCGAGAAGATGTTGCGACGCATCCAGGTTCGAGCGGACTGCGACGAAGTCGTGGTCGACGAGACCGCAGCGAACGCGGTGTTCGCGGTTCGCACGAACCGCGGAGCGTGGGTGGCGGATGTCACGCCGCTGCTGATCGGAGTGAGCGAGCTTCCGAACAGGTTGCGAGTCGTCGCCGAGTCCGAGCGCTGCAACGCCGTCGCCGACGTTCCCCTAGGCCTGACTGCGCGCGAATTATCGGCGCCGAGCCGGATCATGCTCTCCACGAACCTGAACTTCGACTGCCCGTGGCGCGTGCGTGGCCGCATCGTCGCACCGTGTCCGGCGCGTGAGGTGCGAGTGTTCGGCGACTCCGTGACGCCGTCCGACTCGACGAGGGTGATCGGTGCATCCAGCCTGACCATCGAGGAGGACGGACGCTTCGAATGGCGCTCGCAGCTCGACGGGCCGCACCGCCTGGAGTTTCGCGCTCCGAACGTGGCGCCGCATGGACTCGCGTTCGAGATCGTCGGGCAGGAGGATGTCGAGCTCGGCGACATCGTACTCGAGGCCGGCGCCACGCTGCGCGGTCAACTCTTCGCCGCGGGCGAGCCGCTCGCGCACGCTGACCTCGCCGTCGTGCGCACCGACGAGCGCCTGCAGCCGACGGCCGAGCTCGACCACAAGAATCTCACGCACATGGGCAGGCTCAGTGACACCCCGGCCCTGCGACAGGTGTTGGAGGACCTCGGATTGCTCGAGCAGGGCGTCGTGAGGCCGGGAACGAGTTCGGCGTCCGCGGCCGTGCTCGTGGTTTCGACCGACGTCAACGGCCGATTCGAGACCTCGGCCTTGCGCTCGGGCGAACACTGGCTCATCCCCATGTCGAGCCGCGGCAGGGCTCTCTGGCTCGCGCCCCTGCGCACGATCGCCCCGTCCTTTGACGTCGCGCACGACCTCGACGCGCGAACCGTGCGCTTCGAATTCCTCGACGACCGAGGCGCGGTCCTGCGCCACAGCGTGCCCTGCCTGTTGCGCGCCCAACTCCCCGACGCCGCCGGCCCGTCGCTCGGCGTCGATTCCGCCTACCGGGGCGAGCTGCACGCCCTCGTCCGACCCGGCACGCTCCTCAATCTGCGCGCCTGCGGTCAGGAATTGCTCGTCCCAGTCGCGTCCTCCTCCGAACCGCTCGTGCAATCCGTCTCAGCCTGCGGCGTGGACTCCGCCACAAGCAAGTGAGCGGGTCCAACTCGGCAAAAACCATGAATCGTCCGCGCTTTTGCAGAGAAAGTGCCCATCGGACGGAGATCCGCTGACGAGCGACGGTCGCTCAGTCGCTCTTCTTCGCGGAGTCGACGAGGCGCCAGAGGTACCAGCTCGCGACGCTGCGCAGGGGGCGCCAGGGTTCGGCGCGCGCCTCGAGTTCCTTCGGCGTCGGGCGCTCGGCGAGGCCGTCGAGCAGGCGGGCGCCTTCGCGCAGGCCGAGGTCGTCGGGGGCGAAGACGTCGAGGCGGCCGAGGCGGAAGAGCAGGAACATGCGTGCGGTCCAAGGGCCGATGCCGCGCACTTGGGTGAGGGCTTCGACGACGGTTTCGTCGGGGGCGCGCACGAGGCGGCGGAAGTCGAGCGTGCCGTTCTCGACGTGGGTGGCGAGGTCGCGCAGGGCGGCGAGCTTGGCTCTCGAAAGGCCGGCGGAACGCAGCGTTTCGTCGGGCAGCGCGAGCAGTTCGGCGGCGGCGGGGAAGTGCGGACCAGGCGTGAGCTTGCAGACGCGGCCGTGGATCGTGCTGGCGGCGGCGCCGGCGAGCTGCTGGAAGACGATGGCGCGCGCGATGGCTTGGTACGGCGTGAGGCGGCGGTGGTCGCTCGTGGGGAAGCCGGGGAAGGGCTCGAGGCGCTTCATGGCGCGGCCGAGCGCGGGGTCGCGGCGCGCGAGGGCGCGGAGGTCGGCGGGAGAAGGTTGCATCACCAATCGATTCGCTGGCGGTGGCGGAAGAAGCCGCCGCTGGGGCCGTCGTAGGGGAGAGTGGCGAGCCAGACGATGTCGGGCGCGGCTTCGTCGAGCGAGAGGTCGGCCTCGGCGCCGCCCATGCGCGTGCGCACCCAGCCGGGGCAGCAGGCGTTGACCTTGACGTCGCCGGTGAGCGAACGCGCGAGCACGACGGTGGCGGCGTTGAGCGCGGCCTTGGTGACGGAGTAGCTCGCGGGGCCGTCGAGGCCTTCGGAAAATGCTCCCCAGCCCGAGGAAACGTTGACGATGCGCCCGTAGCCGCGCGCGAGCATGGCCGGCACGAAGGCGCGCTCGGTCCAGATGGGACCGAGCGTGTTGCTGTCGAAGCTCGCGCGCCACAGGCGGCTCTCGAGGCCGAGCAGGTCGCCTTCGTGCAGCACGGCGCCGTTGTTGACGAGCACGTCGACGACGACGCCGGCGCTCGCGAGGCGCCCCGCGCAATTGCGCACGGAACGTTCGTCGGCGGCGTCGAGCGCCTCCG
>JABWBL010000146.1 GCA_013360535.1 Planctomycetaceae bacterium | reverse complement strand
GGCGCCTTCGCGCGGCCGGTGCGCGTGCACGTGCTCGACCCGCAGACGAAGCAGGAGGCGCCGCCGGGGGGGCCCGCCGCGGGTGAACTGCAGGTCGTGCCCGACATCGGCCCGGCGCGCGTGCGCGCCTACCACGTCCGGGGCGGCGCCCTGTTCCAGCCCAGCGGCGTCTTCCTCGGCACGTGCGACGTCGGCACGGTCGTGCACGAGCTCGTCCACGCGCGCATCGCCGACCTCGGTCGGCGGCTGCCGCTGTGGTTCGAGGAGGGCCTCGCTTCCCTGTGGGGCGACGGCATGGAGTTCGAGGGCCGCTGGGTCGTCGACGGGCTCGCCTGCTGGCCGATGCGCGAGCTGCGCGACCTCAAGTGCAGCGACGCGGAGCTCGAGCGCTGGCTCGGGCTGCAGGCGAGCGACGAATACGACTCGCGCGACAACCTCGTCGCGCACTTCCTCGGCTGGGCGATCGTGTTCGACCTCGCGCGCGAGTTCCCCGACGACACGTGGGAAGAGTGGCTCGCGCGCTTCGAGCGCGAGGCCGCGCAGTCGGGCAAGGTCGTGGTCGCGCGCAAGCGCATGGGCCGCACGCTCGAGCGCAGCACCGACCGGGTCTGGCTCGATCACCTCGGTTCGACCGAGCCCGGCGTGCGCGCCGCCGTCGCGAAGGGCCTGTGGAAGCTGCGCAGCCCCGAGGTCGTCGACCGCATGCTCTCGGCGCTCGAGCGCGAGACGCATCCGGAAGTGCGCGTCGCGCTCGCGCTCAACATCCTGCTCTCCAGCGGCGAGACACGCATGGGCCGCACGCGCTGGGGCCGCATCAGCAACCTCGCCTTCCCGACGCTGCGCGAGGCGAAGCTGCCCGACGCGCGCGAGCAGAAGGCGCTCGAGGACATGTACCAGTCGATGCGCCGCTGGGACTCACGCTCCAGCCGCAGCACGCAGTCGGCCCTCGAGGATCTGGCGCGCTTCTGGGAGGAGTGAGCCCGCTCAGACCTCGTCGTCGCCATGGCGGACCATCACCACCCGCGACTTGCCGAGTTCCTTCGCGCGGTACATGGCCTTGTCGGCGCGGCGCATGAGCGTCTCGGGTTCGGTTCCGTCGCGCGGGAAGAGCGCGACGCCGACGCTCGCCGAGATCGCGAACTTGGCCTCGCGGAAGGGAATCGGCACTTCGAGCGCGGCGACGACCTTCTCGCCGACGCGGCGCGCCTCGTCCGCACCTTGCACGCCCGGCAGGAGCAGCACGAACTCGTCGCCGCCCAGACGCGCGACGGTGTCGCCGGCGCGCAGGGTCGAGCCGAGGCGGCGCGCGACGACCTTGAGCACCTCGTCGCCGGCCTCGTGGCCGTGCGTGTCGTTGACGTTCTTGAAGCCGTCGAGGTCGAGGTAGACGACGCCGAGCGTCTCGCGGCTGCGGCGCGCGTGCGCGAGCTCGAGCGAGAAGCGGTCGAGCAACGAAGTGCGGTTGGGCAGGCCGGTCAGTTCGTCGCGGTAGGCGAGGCGCTTGATCGCGTCCTCGTACTCCTTGCGCGCGGAGACGTCGCGGAAGACGAGCACCTCGCCGTAACCTTGGCCCTCGCTCGACTCGATGCGCGAGCGCGAGTACTCGATCGGAATGCGCCGGCCGCCGAGCGCGAACAGCATCGCCTCGCGCGTCTCCGCGTGGCCGAGCTCCGCCAGCTCGACGATCTGCGGTCGCTGCGCGTCGACGTCGCGGACGATGAACACGTCATCGAGCGGCCGCCCGACGAGCTGCTCGCGCTCGCGCCCGAGCAACCTCTGCGCCTCGCGGTTGACGAACTGCACGCGCCCGCCGTGGTCGATCGAGATCACCGCCTCGCCGAGGCTGCGCAGCGTCGTCACCGCCCAGCGCCGCATGTAGCGCAGGTCGCGCTCCGAACGCAGGCGCATCAGGCTCAGGCCGGTCGCGATCATGATCGAGAACACGTTGGAGCTGCGGCCGAGCAGGACCTCGTACAGCGCCTCGTTGCGGGCGGCCTCGGTCTCGTACTGAGGCAGTTCGTGCAGCGGCACGGCGAGCATCGTGAGCGCACCACACACCGACGCGGCGATCACCGTCAGGCGCGGGCTCCCGAGCCAGAGCGTCATCAGGATCGGGATCGCGTACAGCGTGCCGATCGAGGAGTGCGTCGGCAGGACCAGGTCCGCGACGAACACGAGCGCCACGAGCATCGCCACGGTGGCGACGAGCAGCTTGGGCCGCCGCACCAGCAGGCTGCCGGTCTCGATCGCGGGCTCGTCCTCGAGGTAGCGCATCCGTCCCTAGCCAACACTCTGCTACGGAGAAAGTCGAGGGAGCGTGAGCGGCAAGGCCGAAGGGGGCCTTTTTTGCTAGAGTTCGCGCCAATTGGCCTTCCGGCCGCAGTTTTCCTGGGACCCTCACCCCCGCCCGCGATGCAGACCGTCCACAAGCCGAGCCTCGAGACCCTCCGCCCGCAATTCCAGCACTGGGAGAAGATCGGGGACCTGATCGACCAGTGCATCGACCTGATGCTCAACCTGCGCCAGAGCGGCCACCCCGGCGGCTCGCGCTCGAAGACGCCGCTGCTCGTCGCGACGACGCTGGGCGTGATGCGCTGGGACGTGCGGCGGCCCGAGCTCGCGTTCGGCGACCGCTCGGTGCTCGTCGCCGGCCACTGCAACCCGGCCGTCTACGCGATGCTCGCGGTCTACAACGAGGCGCTGCGCCTGCGTTACGCGCAGACCGGCGACCCGAAGTACCTCGTGCCGCACGCCAAGGAGCGCCAGCTCACGTGGGAGGACCTGCTCTGGCTGCGCCACAACCAGCACCTGCCCGGCCACGCCGAAATGGAAGGCAAGACGCTGTTCTTCAAGTTCAACACGGGCCCCTCGGGCCACGGCGCGCCGGCCGCGCTCGGCGAGGCGATGGCGCTCAAGCACGCCGGCGCCGGCGACGTGAAGGTGTTCGCAATTGAAGGCGAGGGCGGCCACACCGCCGGCGCGCACCACGAGGTCAAGAACTCGGCCTGGGGCCTCGGCCTCGACAACCTGATCTACCTGTTCGACTGGAACGACCACGGCATCGACCACTTCGCCAACAGCGAGGTCGTGCACGGCACGCCGGTCGACTGGTTCGAGCCCTACGGCTGGCGCGTCGCCGGCACGAACGAGGGCGACAGCTACGAGGAGATCACCAAGGCGCTGCTCAAGATCGTTTGTGCTGAAAACACCGGCGGCCGCCCGGGCTGCGTGTGGGTCAAGACGCGCAAGGGCCGCGGCTACCACAAGTTCGACTTCCACTCGCACGGTGCGGCGCACAAGCGCAACAGCGAGCTGTTCTGGAAGTGCCGCGAGGACTTCGCCGCGAAGTACGGCGTCAAGTTCGACGGCCACGGCGACACGACCGATCCGGGCGAGTCGAAGTGCCGTGAGCAGACCGAGAAGTGGTTCAAGACCGTGTTCAGCGTGCTCGCGAACGACGCGGACCTGATGGAGTACCTCGCGGACACGCTGGTCGAGATCGGCGAGAACGTGCCGGCGAAGCCGGAGCAGTTCCGCCTGACGTCCAAGACGAATCTCGCCGAGGACACGAGCTGGCTCGACCCGCAGGCGCTGCCCAAGGAGCTCTTTGCGGCGCCCGGCACGGCGATCGCCAACAAAAACGCGTTCCTGACCTTCGGCTCGTGGTTCAACTCCTACGCGCGCGAGAAGATGGGCCGCCCGCTGATGCTCGCCTGCTCCGCCGACCTCGCGGAATCGACCGGCATTTATGGCTTCGCGAAGGACTTCGGCAACGCGAAGAACTTCGGTTGGTACGAGCGCACGAAGAACCCCGAGGGCTCGCTGCTCCCGCAGCAGATCACCGAGTTCACCAACTCCGGCCTCACGGTCGGCCTCGCGACGGTGAACATGAGCGCCGAGCCGGAGAAGGAATTCCTCGGCTACTGGGGCGCGTGCTCGACCTACGGCTCGTTCTCGTACCTCAAGTACGGGATGTTCCGCCTGTTCAGCCAGCTCGCGCAGGACTGCCCGCTGAAAGTGGGCAAGACCGTGTGGGTCGTCGGCCACTCGGGCCCTGAGACCGCCGAGGACAGCCGCACGCACTTCGGCATCTTCTCGCCGGGCGTGACGCAGCTCTTCCCCGACGGCCACGTGATCAACCTGCATCCGTGGGAGCACAACGAGGTCGCGCCCGCGCTCGCCGCCGCCATGCGCTGCAAGCAGCCGATCATCGCGATCCACCTCACGCGTCCGAACGTGAAGGTGCCCGATCGCGCGGCGCTCGGCATCCCGTCGCACCTCGACGCCGCCAAGGGTGCCTACGTGATCCGCGACTTCGATCCGAAGCGGCCGAAGGAAGGCACGATCATCATCCAGGGCACGAGCACGACCGAGTCGCTGTACGCGCTGCTCCCGCGCTTCGCCGGGGGCGAAGGCCCGAACGTGAAGCTCGTGCAGGCGGTCTCGTGGGAGCTCTTCCAGATGCAGCCCGAGTCCTACCGCGACAGCGTGCTGCCGTGGGGCGACTGGATCGACTCGACCTGCATCACCAACGGCGCGCGCCGCCTGATGCACGACTGGCTGCCGCACAAGATCGCCGAGGAGTACGTGCTCTCGAGCGACTGGGACAACCGCTGGCGCACCGGCGGCAACGTCGACGAGCTCAAGAAGGAAGCGCACATCGACCCCGACTCGATGTGGGCCGGCATCTCGAAGTTCGCCGCCGAGCGCTCCAAGCGCCTCGCACGCCTCAACGTGAAGTAGCGCCCCCCCGCGCACCCCCTCGCGGGCCGGCCCGGGGTTTCCGGGCCGGCCTGCGGCATTTTTGGGCCATTTCGTGCCGTACCTGGCGCGCTCGGGGGCTGTACTGATTCCCATGGTCGAAGGCTTCTCGAAGGACTGGGGCTGCGTGTACGTCGGCCTGCCGTCGATGGCCGAGCTGCTCGGGCAGGTGCTCGAGGCCGAGGGCATCGCCACGCACGTGCCCGACAGGTACCTGCGCCTGATCGACCCCGGCGCGATCGGAGGGCCCAACCAGCTCCAGGGGCGCGTGTTCGTGCCCCGCGAGCACGAGGCGCGGGCACGCGAGATCGTCGCGCGGGATCCCGACGCATCCTGAACGATCGCGGCGGCTCCCCGGGCGTGCGGCGCGCCTCTACACTGCGCCGACGATGAAGCTCCACCCGCTCCCCCTCGCGCTGGCCGCCGCCCTCTCCATCACGTCCCTCGCGCCCGCGCAGGACCGGCTGAAATCGATGCCGGGGTACGAGCGGTATTCCGAACTCGGACGCAAGGCGAGCAGTGCGTGGCGCTCGGGCTCGCTGCCCGTCGAGTGGGACGAGAGCGGCAAGGCCCTGCAGTTCCGGCGCGACAACAAGACGTGGCGCTACGAGCTCGGCGCGAGCGACGTGGTCGAGGCTCCCAAGGCCGAATCGACGCAGAAACCGCCCGCGGGGCGCCGTCCGGTCGGTGGGCCCGAGCGCGGCCGCCAGTTCTCGAGCGCGCCGTCGCCCGACGGCAAGCTCGAGGCCTTCCACAAGGACCGCAACCTGTGGCTGCGCGACGCCCAGGCCAAGAACGAGCGCCAGATCACGACCGACGGCGATGCCGCGAAGCGCGTGAAGAACGCGATCGCGAGCTGGGTGTACGGCGAGGAACTCGACCAGAACACCGCGATGTGGTGGTCGCCCGATGGCACGAAACTCGGCTTCTACCGCTTCGACGAGAGCGGCGTGCGCGACTTCTACCTGCAGATGGACCAGACGCAGGTGCAGAGCACGATGGACGTCGAGGCCTATCCGAAGGCCGGCGCGCCCAATCCGAGCGCGGAGATCCTCGTGCTCGATGTTGCGAGCGGCAAGGTCGTGCAGCTCGACACGCGCGACGGCAAGCCCTTCGCGGACGAGACCGTCGGGCACTACGTGTACGGCGTGTCGTGGACCAAGGACTCGAGCGAGCTGCTCTTCCACCGCACGAACCGTCACCAGAACGTGATGGAGTTCTGCGCCGGCGATCCGGCGAGCGGCAAGTGCCGCGTGATCGTGCGCGAGGAGTGGCCGGACAGCTGGACCGAGAACACGCCGGGCCGCACGTGGCTCGAGGACGGCAAGCGCCTCCTGTGGGAATCGGAGCGCACGGGCTTCCGCAACTACTACCTCTACGACCTGTCGGGCAAGCTGCTCTCGACCGTCACCGCGCATCCGTTCGAGGTCGCGAGCGTCGTGCGCATCGACGAGAAGAACCAGCGGCTCTTCTACATGGCGCGCAGCGGCGACAACCACATGAAGCTGCAGCTGCACCGCGTCGGCCTCGACGGCAAGGGTGACACGCGGCTCACGGACCCGGCGTTCCATCACACGGTGACGCTGTCGCCCGATGGCGAGCATTTCGTCGACGTCGCGCAGACGCACTCGATTCCGCCGGTGACGCGCCTGTGCGACGCGAGCGGCAAGGTGCAACGCGAGCTCGCGGCGAGCGACACGAAGGACTTCGACGCGCAGGGCTTCCGCCGCGTCGAGCTCTTCACCTACAAGGCCGGCGACGGCACGACCGACCTGCACGGGCTGCTGCATTTCCCGTCGAACTTCGATCCGTCGCGCAAGTACCCGCTGCTCGTCAGCGTGTACGGCGGCCCCGCGACCAACGGCGCGAAGGAGACGTTCACGCCGCCGAGCGGGCTCACCGAATACGGTTTCCTGTACGCGACGCTCGACTCGCGCAGCGCGGCCGGTCGCGGCAAGCGATTCCTCGATGCGATCTACCGCAAGCTCGGCACGGTCGAGATCGACGATCAGGCCGCGGGCGTGCAGGAGCTCGCGAAGCGGCCCTACGTCAACGGCTCGAAGGTCGGCATCTTCGGCACGTCCTACGGCGGTTACGTCTCGGCGGTCGCGCTGCTGCGCCATCCCGACACGTTCCACGCGGGTGTCGCGTGCTCGCCGGTCACCGACTGGCGCCACTACGACACGATCTACACCGAGCGCTACATGCGAACGCCGCAGGAGAACGCGGATGGTTACGACGCGGGCAGCGCGGTCAAGCTCGCGGCGAGCCTCAAGGGTCGGCTGATGCTCTTCTACGGCACCGCCGACAACAACGTGCACCCCAACAACACGATGCAGCTCGTCGCGGCGTTGCAGCGCAACGGGAAGAGCTTCGAGCTGCAAGTGGGCCCCGACGTCGGCCACGCGGCGATGAACACCGAACGCATGATGGAGTTCTTCATCGAGAACCTCGTCCTGCGTGCCGCCTCCGGTTCGTGACAGAGGTACACTCATGCATCCCGAACTCACCCCCGGTGCCGCCCGCGCCTTGGGCGCGGCGGCGCGCTGGGCCACACATCTGGGCCGATCCGCCATCGGCCCGGTGGATTTTTTTCTCGGGCTGATTAACGAGGAAGAGGGCCGGCCGGCGTTCTGGCTGCGCACCTTCGGCCTCTCGGCAAGCTCGGTCCGTTCGCACCTGCTCGGCCCGGATGCCGCACCGTTGCCGGCATCCCTGGCGGCCACCGTCAATCCGCACCAGGAAGCCCTGGCCGGTCAACTGCTCCAGGCGGGCCGGCTCCTGGCCTTGCAACTGGAAGGAGAAGCGGTCGTTTCCACGGAACATCTGCTGCTGGCGCTGTTGCAGCAGGATGAACCGTTGCGCACGCTGCTGGACAAGGCAGGCTTCCGCGCCGCCGACCTGGAGGCAAAGCTGCTGGGCGAACAGGGGCCGCCCTTGACCCTGGACGAACCGCTGCAATTGTCCGACCCGACCGAACAGATGGATGCGGCTCGCATTCTTGACGCCAACGCCAACCGGGCCAGGGAAGGCATGCGGGTGCTCGGCTGGCGCGACGTGCCGACCGACAAT
>JABWBL010000145.1 GCA_013360535.1 Planctomycetaceae bacterium | reverse complement strand
TTTGCACACCCTCCACCGAGCAAGGCCTGGACCGCATGCGCGACCGGATTCGCGCCTTGGCCCAGATGGCCGACGCGATCAACGTGACGAGCAACCATGCAGGCGTCCCGCGTGTCGCGGCGCTGAGCCTGGCGCGTTGCGTCGGCGAGTACCAAGGGGAGGCGATCCTGCACTTATGCGGCCGGGATCTCGATCCGCGGAGCTATCTGGATGCGCTGGTCGGGCTTTCTGCCAACGAGGTGCATAACGTACTCTGCCTGACGGGCGATTGGCCGGCGCGCGCGGAGCCGAGCGCCGGCAACCGGACGCCGCCGCGGACGGCCCATTACTTTCCGCTCGAAGCGGCGCAGATGATCTATGAAGCGAGCCACCTTCGTCAGTTTGGCGCGAGTGCCCTGGCCGATTTGAACGCGCGGCCGGCGCCGCGATCAAGGACTCGGGAATGCGCGACACGCGCTACTGCGAGATCTTCACGGTCTTCCTCTCGCCGGCGCCGATCGCGAGGATCAACAACTCCTACGGGCTCAACAACTGCCGCCAGGGCTGGTGGGAGTCGCTCGACGCGGCCGCGCTCGCCGACGAGGCCGGCGCCGACCTCGTCCTCCTCAACGGCCCCCGGTACTGGCTGATGGACAGGGTCTCGGTGACCGATCCGGGCCCCGTCTCGACGCTCGGCGGCAAGCGGATGCGCGAGGTCGCGACGATCGACCTGGCGCGGGTCGGCCTCGCCCCGCCCCCGCGACACCAAGACGCTCGATCAGGTCACCATCCGCTTCGCCGGCGACTCCGGCGACGGCATGCAGATCACCGGCAACCAGTTCACGCACACCTCCGCGGTGATCGGGAACGACCTCGCGACGTTCCCCGACTATCCCGCCGAGATCCGCGCCCCAGCCGGCACGCGACCGGGGGTGTCGGGCTTCCAGGTGCGCTTCAGCTCCTCGGACATCCACACGCCGGGCGACCAGCCCGACGTGCTCGTCGCGATGAACCCCGCGGCGCTGATCGTCAACATCAAGGACCTGCGTCCGGGCGGCATCGTGGTCGTCAACACGGGGCAGTTCACCGACGGCGACCTCAAGAAGGCCGCGCTGAACTCGAACCCGCTGACCGATGGCTCGCTCAAGGGCTTCCGCGTCATCGAGGTCGACATCAACAAGCGCGTGACCGAGGCGCTGAAGGGCACGACGCTGTCCTCGAAGGAAGTCCAGCGCTGCAAGAACTTCTACACGCTCGGCCTGATGTACTGGCTCTACAACCGGCCGGTCGAGACCACGATGAAGTGGCTCGACGAGAAGTTCGCCAAGAAGCCGGAGCTCGCCGAGGCGAACAAGCTCGCGATGCAGGCGGGCTACAACGCCGGTGACATCCACGAGTTCTTCCAAGGGCGCTACGAGGTCGCGGCCTGCACCTCGATGCCCAAGGGCGAGTACCGCAACATCATGGGCAACGACGCGACGGCGCTCGGGCTCGTGGCGGGCGCGCAGCTCGCGAACCTGCAGCTGTTCCTCGGCTCGTACCCGATCACGCCGGCCTCGGGCATCCTCGAGGCGCTCGCGGCCTACAAGCACTTCGGCGTCATCACGTTCCAGGCCGAGGACGAGATCGCGGCGATTTGCTCGGCGCTGGGTTCGGCCTACGCGGGCTGCCTCGGCCTGACGACGACCTCTGGGCCTGGCATGGCGCTCAAGACCGAAGCCATGGGCCTCGCGGTGTCGGTCGAGCTGCCGCTCGTCATCGTCGACGTGCAGCGCGGCGGTCCGTCGACGGGCCTGCCGACCAAGACCGAGCAGGCCGACCTCCTGCAGGCGATCTTCGGGCGCAATGGCGAGGCGCCGATCCCGGTGCTCGCCGCCTCGACGCCTTCGGACGCCTTCGACTGCGCGGTCGAGGCCTGCCGCATCGCGGTGCAGTTCATGACGCCCGTGATCCTGCTCACCGACGGCTACATCGCCAACGGTGCCGAGCCGTGGAAGCTGCCGGAGATCAAGGACCTGAAGCCCTTCCCGGCCAAGTTCCAGGAGAGCGTGCCCGAGGGCGGCTTCCTGCCGTTCTCGCGCAACGAGTTCAACGCGCGGCCGTGGGCCAAGCCGGGCACGCCCGGGCTCGAGCACCGCATCGGCGGCATCGAGAAGGCGCACCTGACGGGTCACATCAGCTACGACCCCGAGAACCACGAGTTCATGTGCAAGATGCGCCAGCAGAAGGTGCTGGGCATCCGCGAGACGATCCCGACGCCGCCGGTGCTCGGCGACTCGGCGGGTGACGTGCTCGTGCTCGGCTGGGGCTCGACTCGCGGCGCGATCACGAGCGCCGTCGAGGAGCTGCGCAAGAACGGCAAGAAGGTCTCGTCGCTGCACCTGCGGCACATGTGGCCGCTGCCCAAGGGCCTCGAGAACATCTTCGCCAACTTCCGCGCCGTGCTCGTGCCCGAAATGAACCTCGGCCAGCTCGTGCGCGTGCTGCGCAGCGAATACACGCAGCACAACTTCATCAGCTACCCCAAGATCCAGGGGCAGCCGTTCCGCACGTCCGAACTCACCAAGAAGATCGAATCGATCCTGGAGAAGTGAACCGTGGCCGACTCCCAAGTGCTGACCAAGAAGGACTTCAAGTCCGACCAGGACGTGCGCTGGTGCCCCGGCTGCGGGGACTACGCGATCCTGAACTGCGTGCAGGGCGTGATGGCGACGCTGGGCATCCCGCGCCACCAGCTCTGCTTCGTGTCGGGCATCGGCTGCTCGAGCCGCTTCCCGTACTACATGAACTCCTACGGGTTCCACACGATCCACGGGCGCGCTCCGGCGTTCGCCACGGGGATCAAGACCGCCAACCCGAACCTTTCGGTGTGGCTCGTCACCGGCGACGGCGACGGCCTGTCGATCGGCGGCAACCACATGGCGCACATCCTGCGCCGCAACGTCGACGTCAAGATCCTGCTCTTCAACAACGAGATCTACGGCCTGACGAAGGGCCAGTTCTCGCCGACGTCGCCGCAGGGCATCAAGACCAAGACCTCGCCGATGGGTTCGGTCGACCGGCCCTTCGATCCGGTGAGCTTCGCGCTCGGCTGCGGTGCCACGTTCGTGGCCCGCACGATCGACACGCACCAGAAGCACATGGAGCAGGTGCTGCTCGCCGCCGCGCACCACAAGGGTGCGGCCTTCGTCGAGATCTACCAGAACTGCGTGATCTTCAACGACGGCGCCTTCGACAAGGTGGCCGAGAAGACCGTGCGCGACGACAAGACCGTCGACCTGCGCCCGGGCCAGCCGATGGTGTTCGGCAAGGACCACGACAAGGGCATCAAGATCGACGGCTGGGAGCCGGTCGTGTGCCCGGCCGCCGAGGCCCAGACCTGGCGCTCCGACACGCACTCGCCCGGCCCGGCGTTCGTGATGAGCCAGATGGACTCGCACCCGGAGCTGCCGCGTCCGATCGGCATCTTCCGCGACGTCTCCGCGCCGACCTTCGACGAAGGCATCCACCAGCAGATCCAGAAGGCCCAGGCCGCGCGCGGCAAGGGCTCGCTCGAGAAGCTGATCCACTCCGGCGAGACCTGGACCGTTTCCTGACGCGTCCAGCGCTTCGAATCGCGGGCCGCTCGCTCCTCACCGGGCGCGCGGCCCGTGCCATTTGCGGGCAGGCGGCAATGCTTGCAAGTGCAACGAAGGGGCCGGAATGCGAAGGAGCGCGTAGCCGAGCCGCGGGCTCGACGGACTAGGATGAGCGCATGCGTCGAGCGCCTCCAAGTCCAGGCCCGAGGTGGGTGGCGTGAAGCTCGGGGGAGCCGGTGAGGCGGCGTTCGCGCCCAAGTTGCTCGCGACGTTGCGTGAGTACGACCGCAGGAAGCTCGCGGCGGACGTCGTCGCGGGCGTGACGGTCGGACTGGTGGCGCTGCCGCTGGCGATGGCATTCGCGATCTCGTCGGGCGTCGCGCCGCAGGCAGGACTGTATTGCGCGATCGTCGCCGGGTTCGTGATCTCGGCGCTCGGAGGCTCGCGCACGCAGATCGGCGGGCCGACGGGCGCGTTCGTCGTCGTCGTGTCGGGCATCGTGGCGAAGTACGGGCTCGACGGGCTGTTCGCCTGCACGCTGCTCGCGGGCGTGATGCTGATCCTGCTCGGGCTCACGGGGTTGGGCACTGCGGTCAAGTACATCCCGCGACCGGTGGTGATCGGCTTCACCAACGGCATCGCGGTGCTGATCGCGAGCACGCAACTCAAGGACTTCTTCGGGCTGCAGGTCGAGCGCGTGCCCGGCGAGTTCCTCGAGCGCCTGAGCACGCTCGCGGAGCATGCGGGGACCGTGTCGCCGGCGGCGACGGTGACGGCGGTGCTCACGCTGGTCGTGATCGTGACGCTCACGCGACTGCGCTCGCGGGTGCCGGGCACGATCGTGGCCTTGCTCGTCGGCACCGTCGCGGTGGCGGCGCTCGGGCTCCCGCTCGAAACCGTCGGTTCACGTTTCGGCGGCGTGCCGCAGGGGCTGCCGACGCTCGCGATCCCGAGCATTTCGGCGCAGGGCGCGCTGGAGCTGCTCTCACCCGCGCTGACGATCGCGATGCTGGGAGCGATCGAGTCGCTGCTCTCCGCCGTCGTCGCCGACCGCATGAGCGGCGACCGGCACAATCCCAACGTCGAGCTGTTCGCACAGGGCGTGGCGAACGTGCTCTCGCCGCTGTTCGGTGGACTGCCGGCCACGGGCGCGATCGCGCGCACGGCCACCAACATCCGCTCGGGCGCACGCACGCCGGTCGCGGGCATCGTCCACGCGCTCACGCTGCTCGTCGTGCTGCTCGCGGCCGCTCCGCTCGCGGGTCACATCCCGCTGTGCGTGCTCGCCGGGATCCTGATGGTCGTCGCCTGGAACATGGGCGAGTGGCGCGAGATTCCCGAGATCCTCAAGCTCGGCAAGTCCGACATCGTGGTGTGGGCGATCACGTTCGCGCTGACCGTTCTCGCGGACCTGACGGTCGCGGTCGAGGTCGGGATGATCCTCGCGGCGCTGATCTACATCCGCAACGTGACCTTGACGACGACCGTGGCGCGCGTGACGCCGGAGTACGTTCAGGCGGGCTTCGCGCACAGCCTGCAGGTCAATCCGATTCCCGCCGGCGTCGCGATCTTCCGCATCCACGGGCCGTTCCTGTTCGGCGCGACGGAGAAGCTCGAGCTCGTCGAACGGGAACTCGAGACGCTGCCGCCGGTCGTCGTGCTGCGCCTGCGCAACATGACCGTCGTCGACGCCACCGGACTGCACGCGCTCGAGCACCTCGCCGACCGCCTGCGCATCTCGGGGCGTCACCTGATCGTCTGCGGCCTGCGCGACCAGCCCGCGCGCCTGACGGCGCAGGCCGAGTTCCACGAGCGCATCGGCGAGCGCAACATCGCTCCCACGCTCGCTGCAGCGTTGGAGCGCGCCCGGGAGCTCACGGTCGGGCTGAATCCCGGCGTGCGTGACGGTAGTCTCGGGGAATGAAGACGAACGCAACCTCGCGGCGTGAGTTCCTGGCGGTGACGGCGGCCATGACGGCGATGTCGATGGCGGGCTGTGCGACCGGCGGAGGAGGGAAGAGGGGCGGGGTCGAGCGGCGCAAGTTCGGCGCGACCGGGATGGAGGTCGCGGTGCTCGGATTCGGCGGCGCCGAGATCGGCTACGAGCAGGCGACGCCGGAGACGGTGAACCAGCTCTTGAACGCGGCGCTCGATGCGGGGCTCAACACGATCGACACGGCGGAGTGCTACCGCGAGTCGGAGGTGCTGATCGGCGACGCGATCGCGCACCGGCGGCGCGACTTCCTGCTCTTCACCAAGTGCGGTCACACGGCGGAGGCGCCGGCGAAGGGGCCGGACTGGACGCGCGATGGCGTCGTGAAGTCGGTCGAGCGCAGCCTCGCGCGCCTGCGCACGGATGCGGTCGACCTCGTGCTGCTGCACTCGTGCTCGCTCGACGAGCTCAAGAAGGGCGAGTGCATCGCCGGGCTCGAGGACGCGAAGAAGCAGGGCAAGACGCGCTTCATCGGTTACAGCGGCGACGGCCAGGCGGCGAAGTGGGCGATCGAGTCGGGGCGCTTCGACGCGCTCGAGACCTCGATCAACATCTGCGACCAGCAGGCGCTCAACATGACGCTGCCGCTCGCGCGCGAGCGCAACATGGGCGTGATCGCCAAGCGCCCGATCGCGAACGCGGTGTGGCGGTACGACGAGAAGCCGACCAACGCTTACCACCACGAGTATTTCCGTCGCTTGCAGCAGCTGGGCTACGAGTTTGCGGCGGGCGATCATCGCAAGGAGCTCGGCCCCGACGGTCCCGCCGGAATCGCGCTGCGCTTCACCGCGATGCAGCCGGGCGTGCACGTGCTGATCGTCGGCACGACCAAGCCGCAGCGCTGGTCCGAGAACGCCGCGTTGCTCGCCGCCGGTCCGCTGGACAAGAAGCTCTACGACTCGATCCGCACGCGCTGGTTCGCGATCGCCGGACAGGACTGGGTCGGGCAGACCTGAGAGCGGCTCCGGCGACGCGTCAGAGGCCGAGCTTCGCGAGCTCGCGCTTCACGAAAGCGGGGCGCAGCAATTCGAGATCGGGAACGCCGGTGACCGAGAGGCTGTCGAGCAGGAATTCGCCGCGGTACTGCGAGAAAAGGGCCACGTGGCCGGAACTTCCGACCACGTCGTCGATCGCGGCCGTGTAGTCGCCGCAGGCCATGCGCAGCTTGCCGTCGGAGCGTGCGAGCGAGGCCTCGTAAGGCACGTTCGCCGTGACAGGCGTCTCGCGGAACTCGCTCGCGTAGGCGCTCGTTCCGACGTCGAACGCCACGACGCTCGCGGTGGCGGAGATCGCGATGTAGCGCTGCGGCTCGCGATAGCCGAGGAGGAGGTAGCACTCCATCTCGCCGGGACGGATGTTCGGGTCCCACGTGTGCTTGCCACGCACGCGCGCTGCGCTGACCTCGCGGAACGCAGCCGGAGAGATCCAGGCACCTGAGCCGCGGACCGCGAGCACGCCGTCGCGGGGCTCGAGTTTCGGCTCGATCAGGCTGCGGCCCGTGCAGATGAACTCGCGCAGGTTCTGCCAGCCGTCCTGGATCGGCGTGAAGAGCGCCGCGTCGCTCTCCTTCTCGAACTGCAGCGTCCACTTCACCTGGCTGTCGGGCAGGATCTCGCACTGCCCTCCGAAGAGGCTGGGCACTTGCTTGACGTCCATGGCGAAGCCCACCACCGCGCTCGCGTACTCGCGCAGCGCGTCGCGGCGCTCCTGCACGAGTGGGGAGCGAGCGCGGGTCGCGAGCAGCTTGCGCAGCGCGTCGACGGCGTCGAGAGCCGCGGTCGGCTCGCGCGGGACGCCACGATCGGCGAGCGCCTCGAAATCGAGCGCCACGAGGCCCTGCTGCAAGCGATCGGCGACCTGCAACGCGTCCGCGCGCAGGTCGTTCAGCGCCCGATCCTCGCCGCTGATCTTGACCGACTTCCCCTCGCCCGCGAGCAGCTGCAGGTACGGCTTCATCCACGCTTCCGGGACGGGATTGGGCAGTTCCTTCGCGAGCAGCTCGAGCGAGAAGTCCGAGATCGGCAGGCGCTCGATTCCCTGCCGGTTCTCGGCCATCAGCATCCACTCGCCCTCGAGCGCGCGCACGCTGACGACGAGCTTCTTGTCGAGCACGTTGAACTGCAGCTTCTTCGCCGACGTGATGCGTTCCTTGAGGATCGATGCGCGCAGGGTGTCGAGCGCGGCGAGGCGCACGCGCTCCCGCTCGAGCCGGTCGCGCTCCGTCGCCTCCTTGGCGAGCTGCGCCAGCTCGCCCACGCGCTTCGCCGCTTCTCCCAGATGTCCCGCCGCCG
>JABWBL010000144.1 GCA_013360535.1 Planctomycetaceae bacterium | reverse complement strand
GGCGAGGTCGAGCGCGAGCACGGCCTCGGCGGCGAACTCGGCGTCCTCCCGCGGCTGCAGCGCGGTCCCGTGGGCGACCGTTCCGGCGAGCAGCACCTCGCGCAGGAGCGGCGTCAGCGTCGGTAGGGCGGAGAGTTGGGCCTGCAGCTCGCCCACAGCGGCGCGGATGCGCTGCTCCCGGGCGGGCTCGAGCACGAGCCGGGCGTGAAAGGCCTCGAATTGACGGGCGAGGGTGGCCATGGATGGAGGGGCCGGCCGGCGAGCGACGCCTTGAATCGGCGCCACGACCGGCCCCTCGCTCATGCGGAGAAACGCTCGGCGGTGGCCCCGATCCGCCAACAAAATCGAAAAAACGACGCCTTGGCCAATGAAAGCGGCCCGCCGGGCAGCGGGCTGCCGGGCGGGCCGAACGGTCGGGAAGGCCGCGAGCGTCAGGGGATCGGCGGGGCGTCGACCATCCGCATGAGGTAGTCGGCCCGATGCCGGGTCAGGAACTCGGCGTCGGACTCGCCGTCCTTGCGGGTCGTGGTGACCGTCTCGGTGCCGTTGGCCGAGGTGTATGTCGTCGTCAGCGTGTTGCCGGTCGGAGTTCCAGCTGCGACCGCGGTGTTGTGGCGGTCGATCCACTTGGGAACCGTCTCGCCCACGCCCTGCGTGGTGGTCACGGTCGAGGCGAGGCCGGTGGTGGTGATCGGATGGGAGGGGGGCATCGAGCTAGTTCTCCTTTTCGGACTGGCGAATCAAGAGGAGCAGATACTGATTGAAGGCCTCGAGGTCCTTCACGACCTCGTCGGGGGGTGCCTTGCCGATGCGTTCCTCGATCAGGGCTTTCCGCTCGCGAAGTGCCTGCAGTTCGCGCTCCTTGGCGGATGGACCGGCGAGGACGGACGTGGAACCGAAGTAGGCGCCAAATCCGAGTACGAGCAGGAGCGCCGCAGCAGCGACTCGGCGCGCAGGCACACGCTCCCGAATTCGTTCGCCCCAGCTGCGGTCGAGCGCGAGCGGCGGGGAACCGGCGGCCCAGCGTCCGAGGTCCTCGGCCATCGCGGCCGCGCTCGAGTAGCGCTGGGCAGGCTGTTTCGCGAGGGCCTTGGCGCAGATCGCGGCGAGGCCAGGAGGCACGTTGCGGTTGAACTTCGCCGCGGGCACCGGGCGTTCGTTGGCGATCGCGCTCGCCAGCGCGGCGGGATCGGCCTGCTCGAAGGGGCGGCGCAGCGTGAGCAGCTCGTAGAGCACGATGCCGAGCGAATAGACGTCGCTGCGGGCGTCCGCGGGCTCGCCGCGGGTCTGTTCGGGGCTCATGTAGCCGAGCGTGCCCGGGATCAGCCCGTGCGCGGTCGCGTCGCCGAACTCGAGCAGCTTGGCCACGCCGAAGTCGACCAGCCGCGGCAAGCCGTTGGCGTCGAGCACGATGTTGTGCGGCTTGACGTCGCGGTGCACCACGCCGTGGTCGTGGCAGTGCTGGAGGCCGCGCGCGATGCGCTCGACCCAGCCGGCGTGCAGGCGCACGACTCCGGCATCCGGCAGCCCGCCGCTGGGCTTGCCTTCGTTCTTCCGGCGCTCCTCGATCAGCTCCGCGACGGTGCGGCCCTCGACGAGCTCCATCGCGATGTAGTGCGCGCCTTCGTGCTCGCCGTAGGAATAGATCGAGACGATCGCGTCGTGGCGCAGCTTGGAAGCCGCGGAGGCCTCGCGCTGGAAGCGCGCGCGCGCGTTGTCGGAGAGGCAGAACTGGTGGCCGAGCAGCTTGACCGCCGCGGGCCGGCCGAGCGAGAGCTGGCGCGCGCGGTACACGCTGCTGGAGCCGCCGGTGCCGATCAGGGCTTCCAATTCGAAGTCGCCGAGGCGGCAGCCGACAAAGGCCAACGAGGTCTCGCGCAGCGGGCGCTCGATCGAATCCTTGCCCGGCGGCTCGAGGAATCCGGGGTGCGCGGCGTGCACGTCGAGGAGACGCACGAGCTCCGCCCGCAGCTTGGGGTTGTCCTTGGTGAGCTCCTCGATGCGCTGGGAACGCTGCTCGGGCGGCAGGCCGAGCAGCGTGCTCAACAGCGGCTTGGCCTCGCTCCAGGGAATGGAAGTCATTGGATTTGTCCGAGGATCCAGACCTTGAGGGCGGACCACTGGCGTTCGAAGGTGCGCTGCTGGAGTCCGATCGCCGCGGCGGTCTCGGCGAGGTCGAGGCCCGCGAAGAAGCGCAGCTCGACCGCGCGCGCCATGTCGGGGTCGGTCTGCGCGAGGTGGTTCAGGAGGTCGTCGAGCACGACCAGATCGAAGGCCTGCGCCTCGTGGGCGAGCACGACCTTGTCGAGCGCGGTCTCGACCGAGGGCTCGGCCGAAATTTCGACCGATCGCCGGGCGCGGGCGCGCGCGTGGTCGACGAGCGCGCAGCGCATCGCGCGCGCGGCGAGCGCAAGGAAGTGGTGGCGGTCGGCGATGCGTTCGGCGCTCGAACGCCGGATCCTCAGCCACGCCTCGTGCACGAGGGCCGTCGCCTGCAGCGTGACGCCGACGGGGCGATCGCCGATCAATCCAATCGCGATGCGGTGCAGCTCGGCATAGAGCGCCGCGGCGACTTCATTCGAAGCTTCCTGATCTCCAGCGCGCGAGCGGGCGATCAGTTGTTCGATGCGATCCTGGGAAGCGAGAGTCATCGGACAGGTCCAAGTCTAGCGCCTTGTCGCGCTCGTGGGGGGAAGCGGAAATCTCGGGGTGCAGCAGAGCTTCGGGAGCCTCCGGAGGCGCCCAACGTCCCGCCGAGCGAGTCAGGCTGCGAGAGGCCTGAGCCCGCCGGAGGCTTGCGATTCATTGCCGTCGAACCTCAGGAGTCGCGTGCGAGCGCGATGGTTCCCGACGGATTCGAGCGCGGGCATCTTCGATCCCTGCGGGCGCTTCTGGAATCCCCCGCGAGGAAATCGGCTTGTTTTCATCCGTGTTGCAGTCGACGTCGAGGTCTGGCTCGCAGTCCGTTTCCGTGGGGCGTTCGATGGGGAAGAGGGAGGAACTCGAGCGGGTCGCACAACTGGGAAGTGCCGACGGCAAAACCGGCTGGGCAGGGCGCCGCCCACCCGCTCTCCATCACAAACGACGCTCGCCCGCCCCGTCCGCCAACCAAGTTCGAGAAATCTGCCAGCGATCACCGGCCCCGCCTCCGATCCGCTCACGTTCGACCCGCCGACCTCGCCCTCGCGAGCCGGCCCCGCTCGGCGCCTGGGCCGGAATGGAGGCGCGAGGTTGGGTCGGGAGGTGGATGGGGTATCCTCCCGGCCGCGCCGCGGCGGGCAGGGGGACCTGCGCCTGGGCCCAGTGGGGGTCCGGGAAGTCGCGCCGCGCCCGACCTCCGCGTCGCCTCCAACTCCGTGCCGAACCCTGCCGTCGTCTCGCTGGTGCACCTGGGGTGCGCCCGCAACCAGATCGATTCCGAGCTGATCCTCGGGCGCCTTGCCGACGAGGGCCTCGTCGTGTCCGGGGACCCTGAGCAGGCCGACACGGTCGTGCTCAACACCTGCTCGTTCATCGGGCCGGCGCGCGAGGAGTCGGAGAGCCAGATCCGGCGGCTGTGCGCGCTCAAGAAGCGCGGCGAGCTGGCGCGTGTGGTGGTCGCCGGATGTCTCGTGCAGCGCTTCCAGCGCGACCTGCAGAAGCGCTTCCCGCAGGTCGACATCTTCGCGGAGATCTCCGACGGCAAGGCGCTCGCCAAGGCGATCCGCGACCTGTCGGAGGGGCGCTCGGCGCCGCGTTACCTCGACAACGGCGGCCTGCGCGAGGCGACCCGCGACGACTCGCGCCTGCTCTCGACGCCGGGCTCCTACGCGTACCTGCGCATCAGCCATGGCTGCGACCACACGTGCTCGTTCTGCGCGATCCCCGCGATCCGCGGGCCGCACCGCTCGAAGCGGCCGGACGACGTGCTCGGCGAGGCGCGCGAGCTGATCGGCGCGGGCGTCAAGGAACTGGTGATCGTCGCCGAGGACTCGACGGCCTGGGGGCGCGACATGGGGCTCGAGCTCGATGCGCTCGTGCGCTCGCTCGCCGACCTCGACGGCGACCACAAGGTGCGCGTGATGTACGCCTATCCCAACCGTTTTCCGTGGGGCCTCGCGGAGTTGCTCGCGAACCATCCGCGCGTCGCGCGTTACCTCGACATTCCCGTGCAGCACATCGCGACGCCGGTGCTGCGCGCGATGCGGCGGGCGGGTTCGGGCGATCAGGTGCGCAAGCTGCTCGAGCGGCTGCGCAGCGAAGTGCCGGGCATCACGCTGCGCACGACGGTGCTGGTCGGTTTTCCCGGCGAGACCGAGCAGGACGTCGACGAGCTGTGCCAGTTCATCCGCGAGTACCGGCTCGGGCGCCTCGGCGCGTTCACGTACTCGCCGGAAGAGGGCACGCCGGGCTTCGACCTGCCGGGCCGCGTGAGCACGAAGGAAGCGAAGGCGCGGCAGAAGGCCGTGCTCGCGGCGCGCGACGAGGCCTTGAGGGCCGAGCAGGAAGCGCGCGTCGGGCAGGTGGTCGAGGTGCTGGTCGACGAGAGCTCGCCGCAGCGCGGCATGGCAAACGTCGCGCGAGGCGACTTCGACGCGCCGGAAGTCGACCTGCTCACGCTCGTGCGCGGCAAGCGCCTCGCCGTCGGCACGCGCGCCAGGGTCGAGATCGAGGGCCTCGACGCGGAACTCAACCTCGTCGCGAAGCAGGTCAAGGGCTGATGGCCGAAGGCGTCTTCGCGCACTGGCCCAACCGCATCACGGCGTTGCGGTTCCTCGGGGCCGTCGCGCTGTTCGTCGCGCTGGCGACCTGGGGCGAGGCGGATGGCGTGGAGCTCGCCCAGCGGCGCGTCCAGATGCACGTCTGCCTGTGGCTGTTCGTCGGCGTGGCGTTGTCGGACGTGCTCGACGGCTGGCTCGCGCGCCGCGGCAACCACGTCACGGCCTTCGGGCGCATCGCCGACCCGTTCGTCGACAAGGTGCTCGTGATGGGAGCGATGATCTTCCTCGCGGTGCTGCCGTGGTCGCGCGCGTTCTTCCCGGCCTGGGTCGTCGTCGTCGTGCTCGCGCGGGAGTTCCTCGTCACGGGCATTCGCGGCTACGTCGAGAGCCTCGGCCACGCCTTCCCCGCGGACTGGTTCGGCAAGATCAAGATGCTCGTGCAATGCTGGGCGGTCGGCATCCCGATCGGCATGCAGGCCTTCGAGATGTCGGCGGTGGCGGCGGAGCGCTGGGCGCTGGCGGGACACACGATGACATGGCTGACGCTCGCGACCTCGGTCGGCTCCGGCCTGACGTACGTGATCAAGGCGAGGAAGTTCCTGATGGAGGGCGCGCGGTGAACTGGCTCAAGCTCGGCATCGTCTCGTGCGGCTACCTGGGTTGCTCGCCGTTCGCGCCCGGCACCGTCGGCACGCTGGGCGGCGTCGCGATCGCGTGGGCGCTGTCGGGGCTCGATCACTACCTGTGGTGGAGTCTCGGCGTCGCGGCCGTGCTGTACGTCATCGGGCGCTCGCTTGGGCCATGGGCCGAGAAGTACGCGGGCCACGAGGATCCGGGCATCTTCGTGCTCGACGAGGTGATCGGTTACCTGATCACGGTCGCGTGGATCGGCGGCCCGAGCTACGTCTCGCTCGCGGTGGCGTTCTTCGTGTTCCGCTTCTTCGACGTGTTCAAGCCCAAGCTCGCGCGGCGCATGGAAGACATCGGCGGCGGCGACGGCATCCTGCTCGACGACGTGGTCGCGGGCGTGTACGGGCTCGTGCTCGTGATGGTGCCGGCGCGGCTCCTCCTCGCAGGTCAGGTCCAGTGGACGGTGGGAGGCTAGCGATGGCGAGCACACGACGGCGCGAGAAGGCGGAGGAGCGGGGGCCCGAGGGCCTGCCGATCTGGGCACGGTTCACGCTCTCGATGGCGCTGGCGCTGACGGTGGTGAGCGCGGGCGCGGGGTACGTGCTCTACAAGTCGGTGCGCCAGCTCAGCTCGAACGTGCAGACCGACACGATGGTCGCGGCGGCGACGCGCACGGCGCCGCTGTTCCATGCGGAGATCGAGCGCCAGCGGCTGCGCGCCGAGCGCGAGGTGTATTTCGCGCTCGAGCAGCAGGTCGCCAAGGACGTCGTGCAGACGGCCAAGGATTTCCCGGAGATTCCCAGCGAATACCGCTACGAGGGTGTGCGCAAGGCGTTCGCGAGCTACGAGGCGAGCTTCCGGGACACGCTCAAGGCGGCGCGGGAGCAGCGCGAGGCGAAGTACAAGGAACTGAGCGCGTCGGAGCCGTGGAAGACCGTCGGCACCGGCGTGCAGCACGGGCTGGGCGAGGTGGTCGAGGCGCCGGTGCAGTACGCGGACGGCACGGCGGGCGTCGTATTCCAGTACCGCGTGCGCGAAGGCCAGCCGCCGGTCTCGATCCTGCTGCCCGACTCGATGCAGGCCGCCGAACGCAGCCTGTTCGGGCTCGTGGTCGGCATCACGCTCGTGATCATCCTCGTCGGCGCCGCGGTCTCGCTGTGGGTCGCCAATCAGGTGTCGGGGCCGATCGTCAGGATCGTCGACGACGTGCGCACGATCGCCGGGGGCAACCTCAACCACCGCATCAGCGCCCAGACCGGCGGCGAGGTCGGCACGCTCGCGCGCGCGATCGACCGCATGACCAAGAACCTCGCGGAGGCGCGCGACAACGAGGTCGAGCTCGAGGTGCGCCAGCGCGAGGTGCGCATCGCCGCGGAAGTGCGCGAGCAGCTGCTGCCGCAGTCGACGCCCAAGCTCGCCGGTTACGAGGTCGGCCACCTGCACATCGCCTCGCCGCAGCTCGGCGGCGACTTCCTCGACTACGTCGAGTCGGCGAGCGGCGTCGGCCTGCTCGTGTGCGAGGTGTCGGGCAAGGGCTTGCCGGGTGCGATCGTCGGTGCGACGGCGCGCTCGTACCTGCAGGCCAAGCTCGCCGACGCGCTCGAGCTCGCGCCCGCGCTGCAGGCCGCCAACCGCCAGCTTGCGCGCGACGTGCGTCGCGGAATCGCCGTGACGTCGCTGTTCGCGCGCATCGACGCGGCCGAGGGCATCGCGTCGGTCGCGTGCACCGGCCACAAGGTGCCGCTGATCCGCTTCACGGGCGCCGACCGCAAGGTGCGCGTCGTGCATCCCGAGGGCATCGCGCTGGGCTTCGACAAGGGGCCGGTGTTCGACTCCAAGCTCGAGATCGCGAAGGTCCCGATCGAGTCGGGCGACCGGCTCGTGCTCGTCAACTCCGGCGCCGTCACGCTGGCCGATGCGGAAGGCAGCGAGCTCGGCGAGAAGGGGCTGTACGCGCTCGTGATGAAGTTCGGCACGCTGCCCACCACGGAATTCCTGGCGCGGCTGCGCGAGGCGTTCGAGGCCCACGCGGGCGAGGCCACGCAGGCCCGCGACATCTCCATCGTCACCGTCCGGCGCGTTTGACCATGCAAGTTCGCGAGTTCCAGACGCTCATCGAGCGCATCTACTTCCAGCGCGACTCCGCGCGCGGCCTGCACGGCACCCACATGTGGTTCTGCGAGGAGGTCGGCGAGCTGACGCGTGCGCTGCGGCGCAACCGCAAGGAAGAGCTCGAGGGCGAGTTCGCCGACGTGTTCGCGTGGCTCTCGACGCTCGCGTCGATGTCGGGCATCGACCTCGAGGCCGCGGCGCGCAAGAAGTACGAGCTGGGCTGCCCGCGCTGCAAGGCGACGCCCTGCGCCTGCCCCTGAGGTTCGCTCCATGGCGCGCGCGTCGAATCCGGCCGCGCGGGAGCTGACCCTGTTCGAGGTCGGGCCCGCACCGAAACCGCGGGCGGCGCTCTATGCCGAGGTCGCGCTCAACCGGCCGGTCGACACGCAGTTCACCTACGCGGTGCCGGCGGAGCTCG
>JABWBL010000143.1 GCA_013360535.1 Planctomycetaceae bacterium | reverse complement strand
CGATCGTGGGCGCGGCGCGTGGGCGGAGCATGGGCCGGTGAACGAGAGCGGCCCCGACCGCGCCGGTGAGGGCGGGCCGGGGCCGTTGGTGGCGACCCGGAAGCCGGTGGGTCGCCGGTCGGAACGTAGATCGAGAAGCGAACGAAGAAGGCCCCGACCGATCGCATGGACCGGCCGGGGCCTGTGGATGTCTTCGTCGAGGTGGGATCAGCTCGCCATGCGCTCGCGCAGGCGGTCGTCCTCGTCCTCGGCGTCCGTGAAGAGGTGGTGCACGACTTCGAGCCGCGTCACCTTGCCGAAGGCGAAGACGAGATCATCGCGACGCACCTCGACCTCAACCTCGCACCTCGGGTCGGCCTTCAACCGGCCCAAGAGCATGAGGTAGTCGGCCTCGCTGATGCGGTACCAGTTCGGCGCAACGACTCCCGCGTGCACGAAGTACCCGAGAGCATCGTGCTCCGGGTTCCATCCCTTGTCGTCCCGGACCGCGACTCCGAGTTGGAGTTCGCCGTGCCGGTACCTGACTTCGAGAAAGGCGTTGCGGGGGAAGGACACCCGCGTCGCGGGGTCCCACGGTTCGTCCTGCCGGTGAGCAGACTTGTTGAGATTCACTGTCGATTTCCTTTTCAAAGGGTGGCCCAAGACAGCGCGGACTTCGCCGCCGGAACTGCCCCAGGCACGACGGAACCTCGGTCACGAATCCACTCGCCATCGGACATTTCTCGCGCAGGCGGCGAGCGTCGGGCTGTGGCGGTTCGTGGCGGACGGATTTCTGAGTCGAGCTGGCTCGCGCGACCGAGGGCCTACCGCGCCGAGCGACGAAGCCCAACGCGCCGCCGCCGTTCCATGTCCAAGGTGTGCGCGCGGCCTCGCGACGAAGAAGGTCGTCCAGCGCGGGCGCGCTGTTGGCGACGTTCGCGGACGCGCGCTAAGCTGTGCGCGAGGATGGAGAGGAGCCGAGCGATCAACTCGCGCTCGGGCCGGGTGCCGGATCGCCGTGCTTCTCGGACCAGTTGAGGGCGGCCTCGGTCTCGTCGTCGGGGGCGTCGATGGACGACCACTCGCCATCGAGTCGAACCGGCTTGCCGCCTTCAAGACCCTCACCACGGATGAACGTGAGACACGCGGTGTAGCTTGCGCCCTCCGCCTCACACAGACGACGAACCATGCCCGCGCTCATGGGCTTGCGGAACTGCCTCTCATGGATCAGCGCCGCCGCGAGAACGCGGTGCGTTGCTGGACTGAGCTGGGAGATCAGGGACTTGGCCATTCAGGTCTCGTCGGCGGCGGTTTGCGGCGGCCTTGAGCGCTACTCGCAATACAGGGCGTAGGCGTCCTGGTACGTCTTGTCGGTCTGGAGCATCCGATCGAGCGCTTGCTCCACGGTCTCGCCCTCGCGGCGGTTGTTGTGCGCGCCCTTGACCATCAGCTCCCACACGCGCTCGTTCCGCGTCGCGCGCTTCGCGAGCTGTTCGGCCTGCGCGTCCTGGGCCATGTCGTCGGCCTCGGCCAGCCCGTAGAGCTTCTGCATCCGTTCGTCTTCGACGCACAGGCGCGCGTAGGCGTTGCACACGCCCTCGCCCTCTCGGGCCGCGCGCTGCGCGAGGTCGAGCATGGCCGTCTCGGCTTGGTGGCGCGTGTAGCGCGGCGGCGCTCCCTTCGACACGCGCTCGGCGTCGGCGAGCACGGCATCGAGGTTCGTGGCGGACAGGTTGTCGTTGTCGATCATGGGTTGGTTCTTCATGGGTCAGGCGACCTCGATCTTGCCGGAGTCGATCAGCTTGCGGATCCTGCGCGGGCCGATCGCGAGGCGACGCCTGTTGAGGACATCGCCAGGTTGGTAGGTGCGTCCGCCGAGGCGGAAGGAGACGAGGACGTTGAACGTCCACGCGGTTACGTCGGGGCGGATCACTGGCGGTTCTCCTTCAGGGCGAGATGACGTAGAAGAACGTGCATCGTGCGGAGGTGTTGTGGTCAACGAGTCGGCGCATCGTGTCGCCGAGCGTCTCGGCGTCGCGGCGCGACGGCCGGGCAAGCTCGATCAGGTCGGCCCAGGTTCTCGTCCTTGCCTCGAACTGGAACTCCCCGGGCGCGAAGCCCAGGCCGCGGAGGAGCTGCGTCGGGTCGCAGTCTCCTTCCAGCATCCGCGCAATCCCGCCAGCGACGCGCAGCGTTCGCAGCGCGATCGAGGACGACGCCAAGCGGGCGTGCGCGTCGTGCGGAGCCTCGCCGGGCTTGGAGCAGCGCTCCGCCCACGACGCCTCGGCCAGGCCGTACTCGGCGCTCGTGCCCTCGGGCATCCGGGAGCCGCGCGACACGTCGAGCGCGGTGTTCCAGAGCGGACCGTTCACGCGGGTTCGGCCTCGGGCTCCACGGCGAACTCGGTGATGAACGACTGCGCCGCTTCGAGGCTCTGGCGGTGCATCGAGGGGATGCGGCGAACTTCGAGCGCGTCGGCAATCTCGGGGCACGCATGGTGCATTGCGCTCGCGAGGGCCGATCGCCCGCGACGGGCGGCGCGGCTCATGTCCTCGGGGCGGCCGAAGCGACCGACACTCAGGTACTCGCGGTAGACCTTCGCGAGAGTCGCGAGCGCGGCATCGACCTTCTTCGCAGCGGCGACGCGCGCCTTGCGGTTCTTGTTGGCCTCACGCTCGGTGATACGACGCTGTTCCTCCTGCTCGACCGCTTGCGCTTCGCGCACTCGACGCTCCGCGATCGGAAGCGCGGCCGAGAGTTCGGTGTGGAGCCGTTCCAGGCGCGCGATCTCGGCGCGGGCGGACTTCGCGGCGGACTCATCGCCGTCGGCGATGGCGACGCCCAAGCGCTCGCGAGCAGGGGCGAGATCCGCGTTGGTGGATTGGAGGGAAGCGCGGATCTCGGCCGCGCGTGAGGTGGCCTTGGTGAGGTTCATGGTCGGGGTCTGTGTGCGATCAGGGGTTCGTCGGGATAGGTGGGAGGAAACGGAGCCCGCCGCGCCCAGTGACGGAAACGGCGGGCTCCCAACAAGTCCGCTGCACCCATGCAAGTGCAGGCGGCAACCAACCCGACCCTTTGACGGAGGTTGGCTCACGACGCTCTGCTCCGAGGCCAGCCCCGACGAGAAGACTCCTCGGGTGCAGAGCGTGTTCGGTGTGGACCGTCGGATTCGCGGTCCCTCGGCGCGCATGGATGAGTTCCACGCTCGCGGTGTTGCGCGTGGCGAGTCTCATCGCTCGCGTTCCTCGATCGGAAGGGCCGAGTAAGGCGCGGTGTCGCCGGAGCCAAGCGCGCGCTGCTGCTCGCGCGCCAGCTCGTCCTCAAGGATGAGGCGGAGCCTGTCCTGGTTCTCGGGGGAGAGCTTGCCCAGGCCGAGGTCCGGCCCCTTACTGACCTTCGCGGTGACGGTGGACTCGCTGCGCGGGGTGAACTCGGGCGCGTGCGCGCGCACCGCTTCAAGCAAGAGCTTGTCCGAGCGAATCGTGCGGAAGCCAACGACCTCGCCCTTGGGCGACACGATCGGGACCTGATCGCCGACCACGGCGCGCCGGTACAACTCGGCGACGAGATCGCCCGCGTGTTGTTCGAGCGCCTCGTCCCACGCGCGCGCGAACTCCGGGTCACGCTTCCGCTCGTCGCGGAACGTCTGGATGCCGCTGCCCGATGCGTCGGGGCTCGCGAGCTTCGCGGCTCGCGTCACGACACCGCATGCGTGCAGCGCTTCGAGGAACGCGGCCTTGCGCTGCGGCGTCAGGTGCGCCTGTTTCGATCGTCGAGGCATCTACTCCGAATAAGTCGAGTCGATGCGGCGGCAAGAGCGATCCCCCTGTGATCGCTGGAGGAAGTCGAACGGGTCGGCACGGAGCGGCGGGTTCCGTGTGCGCGGCGCGCGTGCTCGCCCAGGGAGGGAGGTCGGTCCGGGGTCCGGTCCGGGGTCGAGCCCACCCGGTCCGGGGTCGCGGTCTGGGGTGTTTCCCAACGCGCACCACTGCGGAAGGCGTCGGTCCGACCGGTCCGGGGTCGAACTCTACCTTTCGCGCGCGATCCATCTACCCGAGGACTCTCCTCCCCTGGGCTACGGGTACGCGGCGGTTGCCCGCGTTACGGGCCCCGAAGGGCGGGCGAGAACCCAGCCCGGTCGGACCGGCCCGTGCGTCCCACAGAATCCGCCACTTTCCCCGCCCGACGACCCTAGACCGACCCCGGACCGGACCCCGGACCGGCGCTATCCGAGCACCCGGCGGTCCTCCTCGTCGCGCGCCTCGTTGGTGTCGCAACGACGGATCCCGACGTAGGCGGGCACGCGCTCGGGCCGGGGCATCTTGCCCGGCCGCACGCGACCTGCCGTCGCGGCGTAGAGGTCGCGCGAGAACACCGGCTCCTCGGCGACCGGCTTGCCGCGCGCGAGGCACCATGCCTGCCAGTCCGCGTAGAGCCGCGCCTTCTCGACGCGCGCCTCGGGATCGAGCACGCACTCGTCGCGCACAAAAGCCGAGACCGGCGAGGCCATGTCGTGGATCGACTGCACGGCGTCCCTCGACGAGCCTGGCAGGACGAAGTGTCCGCGCGCCCGAAGCCGCCGCCAGCCTTCGATGGCCCAGTTCAAGATGCCCGGCAACTCGGTCAGGAGCTTCTCGGTCAGCTCGGAGTCCTCGCGGTTGAGGAAGCTCTCGGTCATGACGAGCGGCACAAAGCGATTGGCCAGCGCACCGCTCGCGTCGGAGAACTGCGGCAGCTCGTTCGTCATGATGACAAAGCGCACCGCCAGCGTTCCGGTCCATGCGGTCTTGTTCTTCCGGTCGGCAGTGACCAAGTCCTCGCCGCTGATGCGAAGAAGGTTCTCCGCAATCGTCGCCGGATCGCTCCGCTTGCCGAGACGCATGTCGGCGACGATCGCCAACTGCTTCCCGATCAGCGGTTGAAGTCCGAAGTTCCCGCCGAGCGTTCGCATGTCGCTGCCCACGACGTTCGCCTCGCCCACGAGCCGGGTCAGGACGCGGCCGATGGTTCCCTTTCCCGATCGCGCGGGGCCGACGAGCATGAACACCTTTTGCTGCGACGTGTCCGGGACGAGCAGGTAGCCGAACACTTCCTGGAGCACGTCGATGCTCTCGCGATCCTTCGGCCAGAGCTGGTCGAGGAACGCGACCCACTTCGTCGGCGCGGCGGCGCTCGGGTCGTACGCGATCTCCAGCGCGTTCCGCGTGAAGAAGGTCGGCGTGGCCGCGAGCAGCGAGCCCGTCGGCAGGTGGAGCAGCCCGTTCGCGCACGAGATGATCTCGCGCGGCGGCGGCCCCGGGTTCGCGATCCAGCACGGTGGCGCGTACAGGTCGCGGGCTCGGATCGTGACGGACTCCAGGGCACCGAGCACTTCGGCCACGTTGCCGCGCATGGGCTTGAACGGCCCCGGTACTTGCTTGATCCCCCAGAGTCGCCGCGCGCGCTCCAGGAACGAGTACACACGCGCAGACACGATCCCGGGCTCCAGCTCGAAGTATGCGCCCTGGCCGTAGTCGAGCCAGTCGCCATTGTGGAAGAGCAGGTGCGGGGCCTCGCCGTTGACGAACATTCGTGCGGACGGACGCGGGTCGCCCGGGTCGAGGATCGGTCCGCCGTCGTCTTGCTCCACGACCTCGACCGCCTTCTCGCGCGCGTTGTCGATCTGCTGATCGGCCTTCGCCTCCGGGTCGCGACGAGGCTTCCCGTTCTTGTCCTCGAAGATGTACGAGCTGATGCCCCAACGCTCGTCGAGCAGCACCGCGCGGATCGTGTCGTCATCGACGCCGGACCGCACGAGTTCGCAGACGACGTACCACACGGCGGCCGAGCGGTCCCCCTTCCAAGCCGCTCCACACGGGAGCCCGAACATCGACGGCGCGCCGCCGAATCGGCCCGGTTCGTCGGGATCGCATCCCTGAACGATCACCACCTTGCAGTCGTCGCACACGTCGAGCGCGTCGAGGTTGTCGAGCTTCGTCACGCCGGACGGCCTCGGCGCGCTCGCACGCGCGGCACGCTTCGACTTCGACGCCTTCGCGAATCCTTCCGGCGGTGCGAACTGGCTCAAGGCGTAGCGCCGCTTGTCGTCGCTGGCGTCCTCGACGACGCTGGCGAGCCGCACCGTCCGGCCCTTCTTGTCCCGCTTGTCGGTCCCCGGGTAGTTGATGGACCCCGGGAGTCTGGCGAGCCTCTCAAGGTTCGCCACGCCATCGGCGAGCTTCTTCACGCCGAAGTGCCGACGGTACAGCTCGACGAGGTACTGACCGGCCGCGCGGAGCTTGGCAACGTCGTCGGGCTCCTCGATCGGGAACGGCTGCGGCGAGAACATCCAAAGTCCCCATGCGCCTCCACCACTGTCGAGGACGAACGTCGGCCGCCCTGGTACTCCCTCGGGAAGGTCGGTCGTCAATGACGCGAACAGGCGCGCGCGCTCCGACTCGACCCATTCCGCGTCCGAGCCCGCCCAACCCTCGGGAATCGCACGAGGGTCGAGGTCGATCTTCAAGCAACGCACGGCGCAGATGTCGGCCTCGGCGGGCTTGCTGTCCGGTTCCTTCTCGTCGCCCTCGGCTCCGTAGTCGCGGCGGACGACGCCGCTCGTGAAGTACACGTTCCAGCCCTCCTTCACGTTCCACGTCTCGACCCACTTGCGGACCTCGGCGCGGCGCTCGTCGGGGGTCTTGTTGCTGCCGTCGTCGCGCGTGGACGAGAACAGCTTGCACTTCGGCGTACCCCCATCGGGCGGAATCGCCGCGAGATGGACTCGGCCGCCGAGCCGGTTGAACAGGAAATCCAGAGCTGCGTCGTAGTTCGGCGTCAGCGATTCGTCGGGGCTGGAGGCGCTCACGATTGCACCTCCTGCGCATCGAAGCGCGGCAGCGCGCGGATGTACGCCTCAACGTCCTCCTCGGTCCAGACGTGGCGGCCACGGATGACGCGGTGCGGCGGGAGCTTCCCGTCCTCCTTCTCGCGCTCCATCGTCCGCACCGACACGCCACAGCGCGCGGCGAACTCCTTGATGCCGAGGCAGCTCATGCGGCACCCCCGCGCACGTAGGCGATGACCTCGTGTTCGAGGTACCAGACCGAGCCGCCCTCTCCTTCGGGCTGGTACCAGCGAGGTCCCTTGCCCTCGCTGCGCCACTTCTCCAACGTCTTGACGTGCTTGCAAAGGACGCGCGCGGCGTCCTTCGTCGTGATGGGCTTGCCCGCCGTCGAGACGGGCGCGGCCTCTTGCTGATTCATCTGAGCCTCTCGGGGAGCGAAGCTCCCGAAGTGGTTGTGGTTGAATCAGCGCCTTTGATCGGTCCTGCGACTCGTCTTGCGACGAGCCCGTTCACGGCCGCTGGCTGGGGGTTGCAGGCTCCTGGTACCCCAGCGGACTCGGTGTCCGGCCCTCTTTAGGTCGAGAGCAAGAGCGAGGCCGAGAAAAAGCCCTCGCGCGCCCGTGGCCTCGCAGGTAGGAAAGAAAGGACGTTCCTCCGCGACCCTCTCAAAGTCCTACCGCGCACCTACCGTCGCGATGGGCACAGCGACGCGGACTGTGGAGGAGTAACAACTTACGAGTCCCTATGTTCTCCCGCCGCGCGACATCGCCCGCCGCCTCGCGCTCGAACCGCACGTCGTGCACACGCGCCTCTCGCGCGCTCACGCGAAACTCCGCGAAAAGCTCGATCGCGAGCTCGGCACGCGCAAGGCGCTGTCGGGCCTAGTCGCGCTCGGGGGCCTCAAGCCGTCGATTCTGACTCTGGGGCCTCTGGCCGGAACGGGAGCTGTGCTGGTGGCGAGCAAATTGGCCGTGGCGTCGGGGGTGGCGGTGGTCGTGCTCTGCGGAGCGCTGTGGTTCGCGCTGTCGGGGGCGGGCGACGGCGAGCCGGCCCACGCGCAG
>JABWBL010000142.1 GCA_013360535.1 Planctomycetaceae bacterium | reverse complement strand
CCTGACCGCGCTGCGCCGCCTCGCCGGCCGCGGCAATCCGTGGTGGTACGAGAGCTACGTCGGGCCCGAGCTCGTGCTCTTCGGCCACACCCCGAGCCAACTGCCGCGTGTGCACTCGCTGCGGGGCCGCCCGGTGGCGATCGGCCTCGACACCGGCTGCGTCTACGGCGGCAAGCTGACCGCCTACTCGCCCGAGCTCGACGAGTTCCGCTCGGTCAAGGCCGCACGCGCCTACGTGCAGGCCTGAGCGCTTCCGCACGCTCGCGCGTGAGCGAGCGAACAGCGCACCCGCCCGGCGGCCTCTCCCGCGCGTGGAATGCAACTTGCCACGTTCCGGCCCCACCCGCCGCTCCGTGCCTCCCGCCTTCCCCGCTCCGCCCGCCATGCTCGCCCGCTTCCTGCTCGTCGCCGCACTCGTCCCGCCCGTCGCCGCCCAGACGGTCACCAAGCTGTCGCTGAGTCCGACGGGTGCCCACGGCAACGGTCCTTGCGAGGATGCGTTCGGTCCCGATGCGCTGTCGGCCGACGGGCGCTTCCTCGTGTTCGCGAGCTCCGCCTCGAACCTCGTCGCGGGCGACCTGAACGGCAAGTACGACGTGTTCGTGCACGACCGTGTCGCGGGAACGACGGTGCGTGCGAGCGTCGGCACCGGCGGCGGCGAAGGGAACGGCGACTCGACCGGTGGCGGCGTGTCCGACGACGGCCGCTACGTCGTGTTCCAGACGCGCGCCAGCAACCTCGTCGCGGGTGGTGCGCCCGGAACGGACAACGTGCTGCGCCGCGACCTGCTCAGCGGGACCACCGAGCTCGTCAACGTCACGTTCTCGGGCGCGCTGCCGAGCAGCTCGAGCCGCAGCCCCTCGATCTCCGCGGATGGCTCGCGCGTCGCCTTCGGCAGCGCGGCGTCGAACCTCGTCCCGAACGACACCAACGCGCAGGTCGACGTGTTCGTGCGCGACATGAACGCCGGCACGACGTGGCTGGTGAGCCGCACGCCCGCGGGCGCGCTCTCCAACGGCTACTCGGACATGCCGGTGATCTCCGGCAACGGCCAGCTCGTGGCGTTCTACTCGCTCGCGACCAACTTCGGCCCCACCGCGGTGCAGGCGCGCATCTTCCTCGCCGCGGCGAACGCCAACGTGCTCGAGGAAGTGAGCGTTTCCTCGAGCGGCACCTCGGCCAACGCCAACAACCTCGGCGCCTCGATCTCCCACGACGGCAGCCGCATCCTGTTCGGCTCGCGCGCCACGAACTTCGAGCCCGCGCCCGCGGGCCTGCTCAACCAGTTCCTGCGCGACCGCTCCGCCGGAACGACGCGCCTCGTTCCGCGCCTCCCGAGCGGACAGGCGCCCAACGGCTCGATCTTCTCCGCGCGCCTGTCGAGCAACGGCCAGTTCGTCGCGCTCACGTCGACCACCACCGACCTCCTGCCGGGACTCGGCGGCTTCGCGAGCGACCAGTTCATCGTCAACGTCGCCACCGGCGGCGCCGTGCGCATGAGCGCGCCGCTCCTCCCGGCGACCGAACCCAACTCGTCCGTGGTCTCCTGCGCCGGTGTCAGCGACGACGGCCTGTGGAGCGGCTTCGTGACCAGCGCGACGAACCTCGTGCCCGGCGAGATCCAGGACACGCTTCCCGACGCCTACCTCGCCTTCGCGCTCTCGACCTGGTTCCGCGACGCGGACGGCGACGGCTACGGCGACCGGTTCGTGACGACGCAAGCGGCCGGCAGCGTCCCGCCCGTCGGCTTCGTCGCCGACCGCACGGACTGCGACGACACGAGTCCGGCGGTGAATCCGGGCGCGACGGAGGTCTGCAACGGCATCGACGACAACTGCGACGGCTCGACCGATCCCGGTGTCGCCGGTCGTTACTGCACCGCCGGCACCAGCGTCGCCGGCTGCGTGCCCGCGATGGCCTCTTCCGGCGTCGCGAGCGCGTCGAGCAACTCGGGTTTCTTCCTCACGGCCACCTCGCTGCCGCGCTTCAAGCAGGCGAGCCTCGTCTACTCGCTCTCCTCCGCCCAGTCGCCCTACTCCTTCACCAGCAGCAGCTACCTCTGCGTCGGCGTCCCGCGCGTGCGCACCGGCATCGGCTCGAGCGGCGGCACCGCGGCCACCTGCTCAGGCTCCTACACCCTCGACTGGCTCGCCTGGATGCACGCCAACTCGACCTCCCTCGGCAACCCGCTGTCGCCCGGCCAAGTCTTCTACGCGCAGGTCTGGTACCGCGACTCCGGCGCCGCGCTCAACGCCAACCTCACCGACGGCCTGCAGTTCGTGATCTGTCCCTGATCGGGGTGGACTTGGTCCACTCTCGTTTCGGATCACGCTGACGGGCTTGAATTGAGCGGGGACGACGAGCACCGGCTCGCTTTGCGGCGTTGCTGTCCGATCTTCGCGGGTTGGGCACCGCGGTTCATGCGTTCGCAGGAGGAGCTGACTCAACTTGCGAGCGGGCTGGCGTTTCAGCTCGCGGGCGGCAGCGTCCGGTCGATGGCCCAGGCAAGGCCGACGAGCTCACGCGCCACCGCGACGACGGCGACTTGCGCAGCGCGCAGCGGCCATGACGATCGTGTCCTTGTGAACCTCCAGGCCGACGAACTGGGACAACTTCTGCTTGGTGGTCCAACTCCCTTGCGGCTCGGTTCCGCTTCTGTTGACCACGGACGCAGCGCAATCCGCGTGTTCAGGAAGCTCGGTTACCCCCCCTGTTTGAATCCAGTGGCTGCGGATTCCTCGCCGGGCGGCCATACTCGTGGAGGCGTCCCCGTCGGCGCACACTTCCGCTGCGTCCGGCTCCCCCGCCTCGAGCTCCCCATGCACATCGCTTGCTCCACGTTCGCCGCCAGCGCGCTGCTCCTCGCACCGGCGGCGCTCGCGCAGTCGCTCACCAAGCTCACCGTGAACGCGAACGGCGTGCACAGCAGCTACGACTCCGCCGTGGGCGTATCTCCCGACAGCGTGACTCCGGACGGCCGGTACACGGTGTTCTCGAGTGGAGCTTGGCAGCTCATTCCCAACCTCCTCACGTTCTACACTCAGGTCTACCTGTACGACACCCTCGCCGGGACGACGAGGCTCGTGAGCTGGTCGCCGACTTCAGGGCCAGGGTCCAGCTACTCCGCGGCCCCCGCCGTCACTGATGACGGACGCTTCGTCGCCTACGAGAGTCGCGCCACCAACCTGGTGCCCGGGCCCTGGCGTGGCTACTGGCAGATCTACCTCACCGACCTCCAGTCGGGTGTCACCTCGGTCGTGAGCCTCACCAACCACGCCACGCCCGCCTTGGGCAACGCAGACAGCTCGACGCCCTCGATTTCCGGAGACGGCAGCGTGGTCGCGTTCGCGAGCGAGGCCACGAGCTTCGTGCTCGCGGACAGCAATGGCACGACGGACGTATTCGTGCGGGACCTCGTGGCGAACACGACGCGCGCGGTGAGCCGCATCCCGGGAGGCTCCTTCGGCGATGGGACCTCGAAAGCACCGGCGGTCTCCGGCGACGGACGCTTCGTGGCCTTCGAGACACTCGCCACCAATCTCGCCCCCGGCGCTACCGCGACCTACTCCAAGATCCTCGTGCGGGACCTTGCGACCGGCACGTTTGAGCACGTCAGCGTCAACAGCGCCGGTGTCGCCGCCGATGCCGCCGCGATCCAGCCTTCGATCACTTCGGATGGCAGCCGCATCGCGTTCCTGTCCACCGCCTCGAACCTCGCCAACACCAGTCCGGGACTGCAGCACGCGTACGTGCACGATCGCACGACAGGTATCACGACTCGCATCGACGTGCTCCCCAACGGCGCCTCCACCAACGGAGTCGCTCTGGGCGTGCGCCTGTCCGACAACGGCCTGTTCGCGTCCCTCATCTCGACCTCGTCGAGCCTGACGACAGGACACGTCGGCCTGACCGCCGATGCGTTTGTCGTCGACCTCACGACGCAAGTGGCGCTGCGGGCCAGCGTGCCCCTGAATCTTCCCGGAGAGCCCAACCAGGGCGGCATCTCGGCGATCGGCAACGTGAGCGACGACGGCAGGTTCACGGCGATCCAGTCGAATTCGACCAACCTGCTCGCGGGCGAGCCGGTCGACGGAGTCGTCGACGTCTACCTGCGCGACTCGCTCTCGATGTGGTATCGAGATCTAGACGGCGACCTGTACGGCGACGCGGCGAACTTCCTCTTCGCGACGTTCCAGCCGGGCGCAGGCTACGTGTCCATCCCCGGCGACTGCGACGACACGAATCCGGCCGTGCACCCAGGCGCGATCGAGATCTGCAATGTCGTCGACGACGACTGCGATGGCGACATCGACGAGCTCGTGTGGAGCTCCTACTGCACTGCGGCCACCAGCGTCGCCGGCTGCGTACCCACGGTCTCCGCCACGGGGGTCCCCAGCGCCTCGAACGCCTCCGGCTTCTTCGTGCAGGCCTCGCTGCTTCCCGGCGGCAAGCAGGCGATCGCGGTCTACGGCCTCGCCCCGACCGCGGCGGTCTACGCGTTCGGCAACCTGAGCTTCCTCTGCGTCGCGGCGCCGCGCCAACGCACGCTCAACCTCCCCACCGGCGGCGCAGCGGGTCTGTGCAACGGCAGCTACTCGCTCGACTGGCTCGCGTGGATGTCCGCTCACCCCACGGCGCTCGGCCAGCCCTTGCAGGCCGGCCAGACGATCTACTCGCAGGTCTGGTACCGCGACCCCGGCGCCATCCTCAACTCGAACCTCACGGACGGCGTGGTCTTCACGCTTTGTCCCTGACCCCGGAGGGCTGCGGAATCCGGGAAGATCGAGCGTCATCTCCAGGCAACGCCCTGCGACGCGCTCGATCATCCGTCCTGCGCGCTCCCGACCCAGAGTTCCCCACGCCCATCCGGTTCCGCGCCTTCGTCGCCGCCGCGCTGCTGCGCTTCGCTGTCCATGCGCTGGCCGCGGATCCAGAGCACGTGCTCCTGCGTCCAGGTGCTCTTGCCCTCGAAGCGGTGACCGTGGCGCAAGAGGAAGGACGAGAGCTGCTGCCGCGCCTTGCGCAGCGCGCAACGGCCATGACGATCGTGTTCTCCTGAACCTCCAGACCGACGAACTGGGACAGCTTCTGCTTGGTGGACCAACTTCCTTGCGCCTCTGTGTCGCGTCTGTTGACCCGTCAGGCCCAGAACTGGCGGTGGTCGAGCGCGTACTGCTCGAAGGTCGTCGGCGCGCGGCCGGAAAGGCGGAGCACGCTGTCGGTGACGCGTGCGGAGTAGCCCGCCTTGAAGAAGCTCAGGATCAGCAGCAGGAACTCGGCGTAGTCGGGCGGAAGTCCCGCGGCGAGCAGGCCGGCGCGGGCGGCCTCCGGCGAGATGTCCTCGTACTGGATCGGGCGACCGCAGGCGCGTGTGAGGAGCGCGGCGACGGCGTCGTGGTCGAGCGCCTCCGGACCGGTCAGGTCCCAGGCCGAGCCGAGCGGGGCCGCGCCGGCGAGCAGCTCCGCCGCACAAGCCGCCGTGTCGCGCGCATCGAGGAAGCTGCCCTTGGCCGTGCCGACGGGGAGCTGGATGCGGCCCTGCGTGCGGATCGAGTGCAGCCAGAACGTGTGGAAGTTCTGCATGAACCAGTTCGGACGCAGGATCGCGAACGGGAGGCCAGAGCGCTCGAGCGCGAGCTCGGCCTTGCGCAGGGGCGCGCTCGGGTCGGCGTCGGCCCCCATCGCGCTCATCAGGACGACCCGTTCATGCCGCGCCTCGCGAGCGGCTTCGATCGCCCGCCCGAGCAGCACGTCCTGGTTCGTGAAGCCCGGCGGGCACATCAGGAACGAGCGCCGCGCCGTGGCGAAGGCCTCGCGCACGCCGCTGCCGCTGGCGAGGTCGAGCTGCACGTCGTCGGCGTGCACGGGCCTGCGGTGGGTCGCACGCAAGGCGCGCACGCCCTTTGCTGCGAGCCGCCGAACGAGTTCGCTGCCGGTGGTCCCGGTCGCGCCGAGGATGAGGGTGTCCGTCATGGAAGCTCCGAAGTGGCTAGGTGGGCCGGATCCTCGGACGTAAAAATGCTCCCTTGAATGGACAAACGTCCGGACCTCATGTTCACTAGTTCAGCCTCCGCTCGCTTATCCTCTCGCCATGGACATCCTGACTGACCTGCTCCAAGGCGCCATGCTCCGGCGCCGCCTCCTCGACCAGCGCCACCTCGCCGTCGGCAAGGCGCTCAACTTCGCGTGCGACAAGAGCATCGGCCTGCACGTCGTCGTGCGCGGCACCGTGTTCCTGCACGCGCCGAAGCTCGAGACGCCGATCGAGCTGCACACCGGCGACGTCGTGCTCATGGCGCGCGGCTGCACGCACCTCGTGTCGACGTCGGCGAAGCCCGATGGCGCGGTGGCGATCTCGGCCGAGGACCTGTCGCCGGTCGAAGGCGAGATCGCCGCGACGCTGACGAGCGGCGCCTACCAGTTCTGGCACTCGCCGGTGCACCCGTTCTTCTCGGAGCTGCCCGACTGGTTCGTGCTGCGCACCGACGAGCTGCCGCGGCTCGCCCCGCTCGCGCTCGCGCTCGGCCTGCTCGGTTCGGAAGTGCAACGCCGTGACCTCGGCGCGGACATGGCGCTGCACGGGCTGCTCGACCTCGTGTTCACGTACACGATGCGCGAGCTGATCGAGCGCGAAGGACTCGCCCGTTCCGGCTGGAGCCACGCGATCCGCGACGGCCAGGTCGGACAGGTCGTCTCGATGATGCACGAGAACTGCTCGCGCCCGTGGACGCTCGAGGAGCTCGCCGACAAGGCCGGCCTGTCGCGCACCACTCTGGCCGAGCGCTTCCGCGACGCCATGGGCGACACTCCGCTGCACTACCTGCGCACGCTGCGGATGCAGCGCGCGATGCGGCTGCTCTCCGAGAGCGAGCGCAACCTCGAGTCGATCGCCGCGGAAGTCGGCTACCAGGACGCGTTCAGCTTCTCGAAGGTCTTCAAGCGCACCGTCGGCGTCTCGCCGCGCGACTTCCGCCAGCGCGACGGCAGTGAAAAGCGCCATCCCTGGCGCATCCAGGCCTGAGGACGCGCGCGCGCCGATGGGCCTGAGGATCGTCCTCACCTCGTTCGGTTCGCTCGGCGACCTGCATCCGTACATCGCGCTGGGGCGCGCGCTCGCGGAGCGTGGCCATCGGCCCGTGCTCGCGCTGCCGGCTGCCTACGAGAGCGCAATTCGCGCCGCCGGACTGGAGCATCGGCCCGTGCGGCCCGACGTCGACCCGTCGCGGCGCGAGATCGTGCGCAAGGTGATGGACCCGCTGCGCGGGGCGCGTTTCCTGATCGGCGAGCTGCTCGTGCCGCACGTGCTCGACTCGCTCGCTGACCTCAAGGCGGCCTGCGAGGGAGCGGACCTCGTCGTGTCGCATCCGCTGACTTTCGCGGCGCCGCTTGCGGCGGAAAAGCGCGGGATTCCGTGGGTCTCGTCGGTGCTCGCCCCGATCGGCTTCTTCTCGCGCCTCGATCCTCCGCTCGTCGCGGTGCATCCGCTCGTGTCGAGCCTGAAACGCCGCTGGCCGGGCGTGTACCGGACGTTGCTCAGCCTCGCGAAGAAGTCGACCGGCTCGTGGGCGCGGCCCGTGCGCGAGCTGCGCCGCGAGCTCGGCCTCCCCGACCGCGGCGATCCGATCCAAGAAGGCCAGTTCTCCGACCACGGCACGCTCGCGCTGTTCTCGCGCGTGCTCGGCACTCCGCAGCGCGACTGGCCGGTGAACACCGTCGTCACGGGCGCGCTCTCCTTCGACGCGAGCCACGGCGGCCTGCCGGAAGAACTGCAGCGCTTCCTCGACGCTGGCGAAGCTCCGCTCGTGTTCACGCTCGGCAGCGCCGCCGTCGCCGCGCAGGGCGCGCGCGGCTTCTACGAGGCGAGCCTCGCCGCCGTGCGAG
>JABWBL010000141.1 GCA_013360535.1 Planctomycetaceae bacterium | reverse complement strand
CGATCGGCCCCGCGTCGACGAACAGCATTTTGTCGCCGGTCGTCGGAAACGCGCCGTTGAGCGTGCCGGTCGGCTGCGCGCGAATCGACTGCCCGGCGGAGAGGACCGCGGTTTGCCCGCCGAGATTCAAGAACCTCGGGATTAGGATCGTGCCGGTCGGCAGATTCTCGAACGACTCGGTCGCCGTGCCGTTCGTGGCCAAACCCAGGAGCGCGTTGCGCGCGCTGTCGGCGTTGGGATGGGGAATTCGGCTGGCCGTGCCGCCGCCCGAGAGATTCGTGCGATTGAGGTCTTCGCCGAATGTCTCGCCGCGGCGAACGTCGCCTGCCGTCGCAGGCGATCCGTCGCCCCAGTCGATCGTGTACGCATACTCGCCGCCGTCGCGGTCGATGAACGTTGCGATTTCGGCGATCGCGAGCGGCAGGCCCTCGGTCGCGGTGCGGTCGTCGATTGCCGACAACACGGGCGGCACGCCCGTAACCGTCACTTGAAAACTCGCGGACCCGAGTCCGCCCTCGTCGTCGCGCACGCGCACCGTGACCGCGAACGTCCCGGTGGCGAGGAAGACGTGCACTGCGTCGAGCGAGCCTTGCGTGGCCACGCCGGGGGCGCCGGGCACGTCGATCGTCGGCACGCCGGCGTCGAGCGGCGATCCGTCGCCCCAGTCGATCGTGTAGGTAAACGTTTCCGAGCTCGGCGGCGAAACGCTCGTCGGCGAACTCGAAGTCGAGGCTGAGCGGCGTCGCGCCGCCGCCGCGCTTCTGCGCGTGCTCGCGGTCCCACTCGTTGGCGAGGAAGTTCTTGAGCGAGCCGAGCAGGAAGGCGCGGAAGCGGCCGCGCGTCGGGTCGGCGGCGAGCACGACGTTCTTCTCGAGCAGGCGCGCGAAGAAGGCCTGCGTCAGGTCCTGCGCGTCGTCCTGGCTGTGGCCGCGGCGCCGCACGTAGGCGTAGAGGGGATACCAGTAGGTCGAGCACAACTCCGACAGCGCCGCACGCGCCGTCGGCGTGTCGGGCTTGCCGGCCGCGGCGACGACGCTCCAACGTGTCGTGAGAAACGGAGTCGCAGCCGGGGGACGCTTCGAGTCCATCGCTCGGGAAGCGTAGCGGGACGCGAGCCGAAGCGCGCGTCCCGCCGTGAAACTCTCACTCAGGCCGTCACTTCGCCGGCTCGATTTCCCCGAGCAGCTTCAGGACCGCCTCCTCCATCTCCTCGTCGCGCACGTCGCGGTAACGGATCACGCCCTTCGAGTCGAGCACGTAGATCGTCGGCCAGCCGCTGACGTTCCACTTGCGCGCCCAGGGGCCTTCCGTCGACCCGTCGATGGCGTTGCGCCAGGTGATGCCCTCATCCTTGAGGAGCTTCTTCACCGTGTCGGCATCGCCGTCGCTGTTGATGCCGATCAGGGCGAAGGGCTTGTCCTTGAGACGCTCCACGAGCGTCTTTTCGTGCGGCAGCATCGCACGGCAGGGGCCTCACCAATATCCCCAGAAGTCGAGGACCACCACCTTGCCGCGGTAATCGCTCACTTTGAACTTCGCGCCCGTCTCGTCGACCGACTCGAAGTCGGGGGCGACCATGCCGATCTGAAGGTGCTCCATCTCGTAGAGCGCCCGCCCGGCGACATCGCCGTACGTGCCGCCCCAGCCCGCTTCGAGCGTGGCGTAGGTCGACATCAGTTCCTGATAGAACACCTTCGCCTTCGCCGCGTCCTTCTGGGCGAGCGCCTGCGCGAGGCTGAGCGTCGCCGCCGCCTTCACTTTCGCGTGCTTCGACTTCTCGCGCAGCGTGTTCATCACCTTGGCGTGGAACTCCGGCGTCGAGGACCAGTGCGAGACGAGCGGGCCGAGCGCGGCGAGCTCTTCCGACTCGATGTGGTCGGCGAGCAGCACGTTGACCGCCTGCTCGACCTTGACCTGCGCCACCGGGCCCTGCGAGAGCTCGATCACCTTCAGCCACGACTTGAGCGCCGCCGGGCGCCCCTTGGCCTTCTTGGCGAGTTCCTCGAACTGCGGTAGGAAGGTGCCGTTGGGCGCCTCGGCCCAGATCGCCTCGGCGGCTTCCTGGGCCTTCTGCTTCTCGCCCGCGCTCAGGCCCTCCTTGTCGACGGCGGCGTACAGCTCGCGCACCTTCGCGAAGAACGCCTCCTGGGCCTTGTCGAAGCTCTCGACGAGCTTGTCGAACTCCTCGGCGAAGGCCGCGTCCTTCGGATCGGTCGGCTTGGGCGCTGTCTCCTGGGCGGCCGGACCCCAGAGCGGGGCGGCCGTCCCCGGCGGCAACATCAGGGGAAGGAGCGCGAGCGCGCTCCACGACATGGGTTTCATTCTGGACCTCCTGGCTGGAGAAAGGTCCCGGCATGGGCAGCCGGGTGAGGCCTCGAGGTTACACCCGACGAGAAGCCGTTCGCAGGCTCCAACACTTCCAGCGCGCCGTCGTAACCGGGGCCCAACGAGCGGTCCGACCCGGAAATCGCCCCCCAGCGGGCGGTCCGGGGCGCTTCGCTTGTGGCGCCAGCCCGACACGAGTACAAAGTCCGCCCCTCCAAACGCCCCAGCCCCCTCCGCCGAGCCGTTTTTCGGGTCCGGAGGCGGCGGGGAAGCGTCGGAGGGAGCCCGACGACCGTGGCGGTCGCGAGCGCGAGCCATCCCGGCCGCCCGACGGCCTCCCGTCCCACCTTCCCAACCCAGAAAAGACCTCGTTTCCCATGGGAGCGATGATCGAGATCGAGAACCTCCAGAAGAGGTTCGGCGCCATCACGGCGGTCGACGGCGTGAGCTTCACGGTCGAGCGCGGGACCGTGCTCGGCTTCCTCGGCCCCAACGGCGCGGGCAAGTCGACCACGATGAAGATGCTGACCGGCTTCCTGCCCCCGACGGGCGGGACGGCGCGCATCGGTGGCCACGACATCACCACGGACTCGCTCGCGGCGAAGCAGCTCGTCGGGTACCTGCCCGAAGGCGCGCCGCTCTACCCCGACATGACGCCCGAGGGGTTCCTGCACTTCATCGCGGAGATCCGCGGGCTGTCGGGGGCGAAGGCCAAGGCGCGCGTGGCGGAGGTCGCGGAGAAAGTCAGCCTGCAGAAGGTGATGCGCCAGCCGATCGAGACGCTCTCGAAGGGTTTCAAGCGCCGCGTCGGCCTCGCGCAGGCGATCCTGCACGATCCGCAGGTGCTGGTGCTCGACGAGCCGACCGATGGCCTCGATCCCAACCAGAAGAAGGAGGTGCGCGCCCTGATCCGCTCGATGCAGCAGGACAAGGTGATCATCCTCTCGACGCACATCCTCGAGGAGGTCGAGGCGCTGTGCTCGCGCGTGATCATCATCGCGGGCGGGCGCATCGTGATCGATTGCGCGCCGGGTGAGCTGGCGGCGAAGTCGCGCTGGCACAACGCGGTGCGGCTGGAGCTGGCGGCCTCGGAAGCGCAGCGCGTGCGCGGCGTCCTGGCCGAGCAGTACGGCGCGGAGCATGTCGAGACGCTCGCGAGCGAGACCAGCGGCACTTCGTTGCTCGTCACCACGCGCGACCGGCGCCCGATCCTCGCCGAGATCAGCCAGCGCGCGCAGAAGGACCAGTGGAAGCTCGACGGCCTGCACGTGGAGCACGGCCGGCTCGACGAGGTCTTCCACGAGCTCACCCGCACCGGGTCGCGGAACTAAGGAGCCAACGCCATGCGCAACACCATCGTGCTGTTCAAGCGTGAGCTCGCGGGCTACTTCGCCACGCCGGTCGCTTACGTCTTCATCTGCATCTTCCTGCTCTTGTGCGGGATCTTGACCTTCCAGATGGGAGGGTTCTTCGAGGCTGGGCAGGCGACGCTCGGGCCGGCGTTCTTCGAGTTCCATCCGATCCTGTACATCGTGCTGATCCCGGCGATCTCGATGCGCCTGTGGGCCGAAGAGCGCAAGCAGGGCACGATCGAGCTGCTCATGACGCTGCCGGTGACGCTGCCGCAGCTCGTGCTGTCGAAGTTCCTCGCCGCGTGGGTGTTCGCCGGCATCGCGCTCGGCCTCACCTTCCCGCTCTGGCTGACGGTCAACTACCTCGGCGACCCCGACAACGGCGTGATCCTCGCGAGCTACGTCGCGAGCTGGCTGATGGCGGGCGGCTACCTCGCGATGGGCGCCTGCATCTCGGCCTTGACCAAGAACCAAGTCATCGCCTTCGTGCTCGCCGTGAGCCTGTGCCTGCTGTTCCTGATCTTCGGCCTGCCGCAGGTGCAGGAAGCACTCGCGAGCGTGCTGCCGGGCGACACGCTGGTCGACGCGGTCAAGAGCTTCAGCTTCATGACCCACTTCAGCTCGATCGCGCGCGGCGTGATCGACCTGCGCGACCTGGTGTTCTTCGCCTCGGTGATCGGGGTGTTCCTGTTCCTCAACGCGATCGTCATCGAGCTCAAGAAGGCGGACTAGACCCATGAAGAACCGTGCGCTCTTCTCCGGCCTGGGCGTCCTGATCGCCCTCGTGCTGCTCATCGGCGTCAACCTGCTCGCGGGCCGTGCGCTCGAGGGCGTGCGCCTCGACCTGACCGAGAACAAGCTGTTCACGCTGTCCGACGGCTCGCGCAACGTGCTCACGCGCATTGGCGAGCCGATCAAGCTGCGTTTCTTCCGCTCGCGCGAAGAAGCGGAGAAGTACATCGGGCCGTTCTCGCGGCGCGTCGAGGAATTCCTGCGTGAGTTCGAGACCGCGTCGGGGGGCAAGCTCGAAGTCGAGTTCCTCGATCCGGAGCCCTATTCGGAGACCGAGGAGCGCGCGATCGCCGCCGGCCTCAAGGCCTACGCCGGTGCGCCGCTCGCGGCGGACGAGCAGCTGTACTTCGGCGTCGTCGGCTCGAACACGGTCGGCGACGAGAAGTCGATCGCGTTCATCAGCCCCGCGCGCGAGCGCTTCCTCGAGTACGACCTCGCCAAGCTCGTGTACGAGCTCTCGAACCCGAAGAAGACCGTCGTCGGCATCTGGTCGTCGCTGCCGATCGAAGGGCAGACCGATCCGTTCAACATGCGGCGCGACGCCCCGCAGCCGTGGGCCTTCGTCGAGCAGATCCGCGAGTTCTACGAGGTGCGCACGGTCGAGCCCGCGGCGACGGTGATCGCGCCGGAGATCGAGGTGCTGCTGGTCGTGCACCCCAAGTCCGTGCCGGAGCCGACCCAGTACGCGATCGACCAGTTCGTGCTGCGCGGCGGCAAGCTGATGTGCTTCGTCGACCCGTTCTGCGACGCCGACCAGCCGCCGGCGGACCCGCAGAACCCGATGGCGCAGTACACGGCCGTGCGCTCGTCCGAGCTGCCGAAGCTGTTCGAGGCCTGGGGCATCTCGAGCCCGAAGGACAAGCTCGCCACGGATCGCAAGTTCGCGACGCCGGTGACGTGGCAGCGCCGCGGCACGCTCGAGCAGGTGCCGTTCACGGCCTGGCTCGCGATCCCCAAGGAGGGCATCCCCGAGGGCGAGGTCGCGACGGGCGATCTTGAGGCGCTGATGTTCAAGTACGCGGGCTTCCTCGAGGTGAAGGAAGGCGCGACGACGAGCTTCACGCCGCTCGTGCAGACCTCCGACGAGTCGATGGAGCTCGGCGTCGACACCGTGCGCTTCTCGCCGGACCCGCCGAAGCTGCTCGCGGACTTCTTCCCCTCGGGCAAGAAGATGACGCTCGCGGCGCGCGTCGGCGGCAAGGCGAAAACGGCCTTCCCTGAGGGTCGTCCCGCCAGCGCGGAAGCGACCGAAGGTGCGGCCGAGCACCTCGCCGAATCCAAGGGCGACATCTCCGTCGTCGTCGTCGCCGACGTCGACTTCCTCGAGGACCGCTCGTGGGTCCAGATGCAGAACTTCGTGGGCCAGCGGATCCCGTTCAAGATCGCCGACAACGGCGACCTCGTCGTGAACCTGCTCGACTTCATGCGCGGCTCGACCGACCTCGTCAGCCTGCGCGCGCGCGGCGTTTCCGCCTATCCGTTCCTCGTGGTCGACGAGATCCGTCGCACCGCCGAGCAGAACTACCGCGCGGAGGAGCAGCGCCTTTCGGACGAACGCGCCAACGTCGAGCGCGAGCTCAACGACCTGCTCTCGAAGTCGAGCGGCACCACGGAGCAGGTGCTGATGAGCCCCGAGGTGCAGACCAAGATCGAGGACCTGCGCAAGTCGCTCGTCGACACCAACAAGCGCCTGCGCGAGGTGCGCTTCAACCTGAACCGCGACGTCGAGAGCCTCGGCACGCGCCTCAAGGTGCTCAACGTCCTGATCGTGCCGCTGGTGGTGATCGCCGCCGCGCTGCTCGTGTTCTTCTACCGCCTCAACCGCCGCAAGTCGGCCTGAGCGAGGAGCCTCGAACCATGAACGCCAAGACCCTCACCGTCGTCGGCCTTGCCGCCGCGGTGCTGTTCGGCGCCGCGCTGTACCTCTCGGGCGGCAGTGACGCGAAGACCGCGGATGCGACGGTCGGCGGCAAGCTGTTCCCCGAGCTGTCGGGCCGCGTGAACGACGTCGTCGAGGTCGCGCTCGTCGACGCCGGCACGGCCTTCAGCGTGCGCAAGGAAGGCGCGAGCTGGGGCGCGGCCGACAAGGGCGGCTACCCGGTCGACTTCGACAAGGTGAAGGCGCTCGTCGTCGGCGTCGCGGAGTTCGCGGTCGTCGAGCCGATGACCAAGAACCCCGAATTCCACGCAAAAATGGGCGTGGAAGACCCCGGCGGCGCCGGCGCGACCTCGCGGCGCGTGACGCTGAAGGATGGCTCGGGCAAGGTGCTCGCCGACGTGATCGTCGGCAAGGCCAAGGCCAACCAGGGCATGACGAGCAAGCCGAGCCTGTACGTGCGGCGCTTCGGCGAGGATCAGGTGTTCGAGGTCACGGGCTCGGTCAACGTCGGCGGCGACGCCTCCGGCTGGCTCAACCGCGACGTGAGCAAGGTCGAGTCCTCGCGCGTCAAGCGTGCGGTGATCACGCATCCCGACGGCGAGGTGCTCACGGTCTCGAAGACCGAACAGGCGCAGCAGGACTTCACGGTCGAGCACCTGCCGGAAGGCAAGGAGCTCTCCTGGAGCGGCGTCGCCAACGGCATCCCGAGCGCGCTGCAGTACATGAGCCTCGACGACGTGCAGCGCGCCGAGGGCTTCGACCTCAATGGCGCCACCGTCACCGACTACGAGTGCTTCGACGGCCTCGTCGTCACCGCGCGCTCGATCGAGCGCGACGGCAAGACGTGGATCACGCTCTCCGCGCACGCCGACGAGTCGCTGCGCGCGCTGCCTGCGGGCCCCGAGGCGCCGCCGGAGGAAGGCACCGACCCCGCCGCGCCGAAGAAGCCCGAACTCAAGGCCTTCGACCTCGTGCAAAAGGAAGCCGACGAGCTCAACGCCAAGTGGAGCCCGTGGGTGTTCAACGTGCCGGGCTACAACGCGACGAACCTGCGCAAGCGCATGAAGGACCTGCTCAAGACCGAGATCGCCGAACAAGGTGGCGGCCTCGAGGAGCTGGTCGAGCCTGTCGACGGGCAGGATGACCTCGATCCGGGCCACGGCGAGGCCGGGCACGTGCACCAGGAGCCGAAGCAGCCCGAGGACGGCGCGGCGCCGACGCCGGACAAGCCGAGCGATTGCGCGTCCACCGTCGAGGCGGACAGATCCACGGAAACCGAGCCGTTCTGGATCGCCGAGACGCCGGACCACATGATTCATTTCAACGGGCCGAAGTTCCTGGGACCGTACAAGCGCCGCGACGGCTGACGGTTCTGCCCGGGCTGGGTCACGCCCTCTCGCGGCCGCCGGGGCGGGTGGAAGGCGGAATTCCGCGCCGCGGCCTCGTTTTTTGCTTGATTTCGCACACCAGGTTTGCTATAAAGGATTGTGTCAGGATCGGCTCTGACTCATGGGCCGGTCGCCAAGAGAAGCCCCG
>JABWBL010000140.1 GCA_013360535.1 Planctomycetaceae bacterium | reverse complement strand
CAGGATGCGGCGCATCGCCTCCGCCGCGGCGGCGTAGAAGTGGGCGCGGTTCGCCCAGGGCAGCTCACGCGGCCCGACGAGCTTCAGGTACGCCTCGTGAACGAGCGCGGTCGCCGTCAGCGTGTGCCCGCTCGCCTCGCGGGAGAGGCCGAGCTGCGCGGCCTTGCGGAGCTGCTCGTACACGAGCGGCAACAGGTCGTCGGCGGCGGCCTTGTCGCCGGCGGAAGCCGCGATCAGGAGTTGGGTCGCGTCCAGGGGATCGGGCGAGGACGGCGGCACGGAGGCTCCAAGATACCGCGCTCGAATCGGCACGGAGCGTTCAGGGCGCGCGCCGCTCCCCCACGCTCACGCCAGCCACGCCCAAGCCGCGCCGGCCGCGAGCAGGAGCAGAACGGCGGTGGCGGCGACGAGGGGGAAAGCAAACGAGGACTCGCCCTCCTGCTCGAGCGACTCGATCTCGCGAATCTCGGCCTGCACTTGGGCCTCCGGGAATTCGGGCGGGTGGCCGGCGCGAATCGCGGCGGAGGTGGACTGCAGGACGGAGGCGGAGAGGTAGGCGTCGGAGGCGAGGAGATGCTTGGCCCGGTCGCGGACGTCCGAGGGCAGGTGGTGGCACTCGGGGCAGGCCACCCAGGCGCCGGTCTTGAGGGCGCCGCAACGGAGGCAGACGGACTGGGACATGCGAGGTCGAACTCTGGGGAAGTTCGGCGCGGGCTGCGGAATCCGGGAGAGAGAGGCTTCCGGGGGCAGGTGCGCGACGGGTGGAAGTTGGAAGGGACGGAACGGGAGGTTCCGGTTCCGAGGGCGCGGAGGGGGGCGAGGTGCGCGTCTCGGGACAAAGGCCCAAGCTAGCGGAAGGAGGCGCGAAACGGGGCAGGAAATTCCGGGGGCTGGACGCGGGCGGCCGAAGCGGAGGGTGGGTCAGAGGATCGGGCGGGGCGCACGCCGAAGGGCTCTCCCCCACCGTTCGAGCCCAAGCCTCACGGGCACGGTAGACTTTCGCCGCCTGCAGCCAGACCCCCACCCGGACGGAGCGCCGCCGGGACAGCCCTCGGCCCGAGCCAGCAAGAGAGACACACCTTGGTCAGCACCGCCACGAAGCGCCGGATGAAAGTCCTGTTCATCGACGAGTACCTCCCGCAGGAGATGCTCGGGGTCATGTGGCTGTCGCGCGCGATCAAGGACGCGGGGCACGAGAGCAAGGCGCTGTTCGTGCCGGACCGGGACTGGATCGAGAAGCTCAAGGCCTACAACCCCGACGTCGTCTGCTACTCGGTGACGACCGGGATGCACCTGTACCTGGCCGAGATCAACCAGCGCGTGAAGGCCGAGCTGCCGCACGTGGTGTCGGTGTTCGGCGGGCCCCACACGACGTTCACGCCGGAGTACATCGAGACGCCGGGCATCGACATCATCTGCCGCGGCGAGGGCGAGCAGGCGGTGGTCGAGCTGCTCGAGCGGCTGGCGGAAGGGCGCGACTACTCCGACGTCCAGAACCTGTGGGTCAAGGACGCGAAGACGGGCGAGATCGCGAAGAACCCGGTGCGGCCGCTGGTGCAGAACCTCGACGAGCTCGGGCACCCCGATCGCGACGTCGTGTACGAGGCGGCGCCGATCTACCGCGACACCGACCGCAAGGTGTTCGTGACGCAGCGCGGCTGCCCGATGAACTGCTCGTTCTGCTTCCACCACGCGTGGAAGAAGAAGGTCTACAACTCCAACAACAAGGAGTACACGCGCAAGCGCTCGGTCGACCACATCATCGAGGAGATCAAGCAGGTCCGCGCGAAGTACAACCTGAAGTTCGTGCACTTCGTCGACGACATCTTCAACCTGAAGAACTCGTGGCTCGAGGAGTTCTGCGAGCGCTATCCGAAGGAAGTCGGATTGCCGTTCGATGTGATCCTGATGGCGAACCTGACGACGGAGCGCCACATCGAGCTCCTGCGCAAGGCCGGCTGCGTCTACGCGCGCATCGCGATCGAGGCCGCGAACGACCACGTGCGCAACACGATCTTCCGCAAGAACACGACGCGCCAGCAGCTCGTCAACGCGTCGCAGTGGATCACCAAGCACGGCATCCGGCTCGGCTCGCTCAACATCCTCGGCGCGCCGGGGGCGACGATCGAGGACGAGCTCGACACCGTGCGCCTCAACGTCGAGTGCGGCGTCGACCACCCGATGGTCAGCCTGATGCAGCCGTACCCGATGTTCGACATCACCGACACGACCACGCAAATGGGTTACGCGGTGTCGAGCCTCGACGAGTTCCCGGTCAACTTCCGGCGTTCGCTGCCGGTGGAGAGCGACACCAAGCGCCAGATCGAGAACCTGCACAAGCTCTTCCCGCTCGCGGTGCGCAACCCGTGGCTGGTCAAGTTCCTGCCGAGCCTGATCAAGCCGCGCTGGATGTACCGGCCGTACCTCGTGCTGTTCATGCTGCACGCGGAATACCTCGTCGCCGAGCAGGCCGGCATCTACGCGCGCGCGCAGGGCCTGAGCGGGCCGCGCTACTGGACGTGGGTCGACTTCACCTACCGCCTCGCGACCAAGGGCGTGCTGCGTGTGTACCAGGTGCTCTTCAAGAGCTTCCAGCGCCGCTTCGCGAACCGCGCGCGCGAGATTCAGGTCTCGCTGCAGATGGGCGACGAGCGCGTCGTCGCGCACATGGATTGAGCACGGAACGAAGCCGTTTCCGCTAACGTGGCGTGCCTCGTGCGCGCCACGTTCGTCTTGGGGCTGCTTCTGCTGGGGGTCGCGAGCGCGTGCTCGCGCGAACCGGCGTCGGGGACGGTGCAGGCTGCTCTCCCCCATCGCCGCATCGAGGGAACGCGTGTCGAGCTGAGCGCGCCACGCGGGTTCGAGCCGTCGGAGGCCGTGCAGGGGCTCGTGCGGAGCGATGCGCGCGCGAAGATCGGCGTGTTCGAGCTGCCGGCGCCATTCGCCGAGACCGCGCCGGATCCGACGCAGTGGAGCGACGAGGAAGTGCGGCTCGTGCGTTGGGAAGCGGTGCGTGTCGCGGAGGTCGAGGCGCGGCTCTACCACCTCGAGCGGCGGGGCGGGGGCGGCGAGCGACGGAGCTGGATGCTGGTCGGCGGAGACGCGCAAGAGTCGCTCGTGATGGTCGCGGAGTGCGACAACGAGCTCGCGGCGGAGCTCGAACAGCCGCTGCGCGAGTGCCTGCTCGGCGCGAGGTGGCGCCGGGATGTGGCGCCGGTGATCTCGTTTGAGCTCCAACCGGGTGCCGACCTCGTGCTGGTGCGCGACGATGGCGCGGTGCACGTGTACGCGCCGCGCGGAACACCGTCGCCGCTGCCGGAGGGCACGCCGTTCCTGCTCGTGGCGCAAGTTTCCAGCTCGAGCGCGGAGGGCCTCGAGGCGGCCTGTCGCGAGAGGCTCGAGGGCGCGCTCGGCGCCGCAGGAACGCGACTTCGTGCGGTCGAAAGCTCGGTGGCCGTCGCGAGCGCGGGCCGCAAGGCGTGGGAGGTCGTGGCGAGTGTCGAGAACGGGCTGCTCGCGTGGATCACGCTCGTGCCGGTGGGCGACGGCGCGCTCGTGTTGCAGGGACAGTGCCGCGCGACCCAGCGCGAGCCGTACCTCGCGGCGTTTCGGGCTGCGGCGACGAGTCTTGTGCTCGAGTAGGCGCCCGCCGAGGCCGCGCGCGCGACTTCTGCGGCCGAGCGCGCTATTTTTTGCGGCTTCGCCATGGCCGCCAACCCGTTTCGTCCCCGCACGCCGGGTGGTGCCGCGCGCCGCGCGGTGTTCGATGCGTGGCTGCTCGCGCTGTTCGTCGCCTTCGCGGTCGGGCAGAGCTTCTTCGCGCACGCGCCGGACGACACGAGCTTCGCGGTGGCGCTGTTCCTGCGGCTCGCGCTGCTCTCGCAGCTCGCGGCGCTCTCTGGGCTGCTCGCACTCGCCGTCGCGCTGCTCTCGCTGGTCGGACTCGGGCCGCGGGCGACGGCGTGGACGTTTTCCGGGCTCGCGACGGCCTTCGTGGCGCTGCTGTTCGTCGACGTGCGCGTCTACAACCTGTTCCGTTACCACTTGAACGGCTGGGTGTGGACCGTCGTGACGACGGAGGGCGTCGAGGATTCCGTGCAGCTCGGCCCCGGCCTGTTCGTGATGGCCGGAGCGGCGCTGGCCGCGCTCGCGCTCGTGTTCTACGGCTTCCAGCGCTGGCGCGCGGCGCAGTGGGAGCGCATGTCGAGCACGCCCCGCTGGATGCGGCCGGGGTTCTTCGCGCTGTGGATCGTGTTGCCCGTGCTCGTGATCGAGAAGTCGCTCTACGCGCGCGCGGACCTGCTGCGCGAGCGCGAGATCCCGTCGCTCTCGCGGCTCGTGCCGTTCTACCCGCGCTTCACCGTCAAGCGCGTGGCGCGCAAGTGGTTCGGTTACGAGCTCGAGGAGCGCGAGCGCGTCGAGGTGAGCTCCGAAGGGTTGCTGCTCGACTATCCGCTCGAGCGGCCGCGCATCGCGCCGGACGGGCCGCGCCCGAACCTGCTGATCCTGACGATCGAGTCGCTGCGCGCGGACATGCTCGATCCGGCGGTGATGCCGCGCACGTGGGAGTTCGCGCAGGGCGCGCGGCGCTTCCTCGATCACGCGAGCAGCGGCAGCACGTCGCGCTACGGCACGTTCTCGCTCGTGTACGGACTGCACGGCTCCTATTTCGCGCCGGTGTACGCCGAGGGCGCGTCGCCAGTGATCGTCGACAGCCTGCTCGACCTCGGATACGAGTTCCGCATCTACGGCACGGCCTCGATGAGCTTCCCCGAGCTGCGCTCGACGGCCTGGATCCGCATCGAGGACCGTGTCGAGGACAAGTTCGAGCGTGTCGAGGGCGCGAGCCGCGACACCGAGCTCGTGCGGCGCTTCGGCAGCTGGATGCAGGAGCGTTCGGGCGCTGCGGAGCGCAAGCCGTTCTATTGCTTCGCGTTCCTCGACGCGCCCCATCAGGCCTACAACGTCGCGAGCGACCTGACGCCGTTCGAGCCGTACGCGAGAACGATCGACTACGCCAAGCTCTCGAGCGACGAGATCGCGGCGATGATGCCGCAGGTCTTCAACCGCTACCGCAACTCCGTCGCCGACGTCGACCGCAGCATCGGCCAGATGCTCGACGCGCTGCGTGCGACGGGCGAGCTCGACAACACGGTGGTCGTGATCACCGGCGACCACGGCGAGGAGTTCCTCGAACACGGCTTCTGGGGCCACACGAGCAACTACACGCGCACGCAGGTGCTCGTCCCGCTCGTGTTGCGTGGTCCCGGCGTGCCGCCGGGAGACGAGACGCGGCCGACGTGCCACGTCGACGTGGCGCCCACGCTGCTCGAGCTCGTCGGCGCGGATCCGACGCAACGGACGCAGTGGTGCAACGGCGAGAACCTGCTCGCCCCCATCGCGGGCCGCCACCGCATCCTCGCCGGCTGGGACACGGTCGCCGCGTGGTCCGACGAAGCGATCCTCGTGTTGCCTCTCGACTCGTACCGCGGCGGCGCCGAGGCCTACACGTTCGACTGGAAGCCCGTCGAGGACCTCGACGCGACGATGCGCGCGTCCGCCAGCGTGCTGCGCGAGCTCTCCGAAGCTTGCCGCCGTTTCCTGCGGTGACGCTCGCGACTACGCTGTCGCGCACGCGGCGCGCGCCGTCCGCTACGCAGTGCTTGAGGACGGATCACTCTGTCGGGACCATGTCGAACTCGCGCTCCATGGCCTTGATTCGCGCGGTGGATGACGGCACGTGAGCGCGGAGCGCCCGACCTCGCGACACGCCCGGGCCCACGACTCACGACCGCCACCTTCCGCTCCCCCAAGGAGGTGGAGACGTGAAGCTGCAGTCAACGATTCCCTGGAGCGCCTGCGCCCTCGCGGCCACGGTGCTCGTTTCCGTCGCACGGGCCCAGATCTCGTTCGACGTCGCCGACCCGGTCTTCTGCGGCAATTTCCCGCAGGATGTCGTCGCCGCCGACCTCGATGGTGACGGCGTGCTGGAGCTCGCCGTCACCCTGCGTTCGCCGCCGCGCATCGCGGTGCTGCACCGCAACTACCCGCCGAAGTACTCCGACCCGACGTTCACTCCGCTCGTGGGCGCGCGCTACCCGATCGGCCTCGTCGCGCCGGACATCGACGGCGACGGCCTGCCCGATCTGGCGGTCGTCTCACGCGACACCGACGAGCTGTTCGTGCTGCACAACCTCGGCGCGGCCCACTACGTCCTGTTCGAGCGCATCGCGGTCGGCGACGGCCCGAGCGAGCTCGACATCAACGACCTCGACGGCGACGGCGACCTCGACTTCGTCGTCTCCAACGGCCTCGGCAACTCGGTGACCGTCGTGCTCAACGACGGCGCGGGGACGTTCAGCGTGCTGCCCGCCGTCGGCATCGGCGCCTCGCCGAAGAGCCTCGCGGTCGGCTGCTTCGGCTACGCGCGGGGCGCGCTGCGGCTGGCGGACGTCGCCGTGGCCGACCACGACAGCCACGCGATCTCGGTGCTGCGCAACGACGGCACCGGCGTGCTGGTGCCCGCGGAAACGCTCTCGATCCCGGGCTTCTCGCACCCCGAGGGTCTGGTCGCCGCCGACTTCAACGGCGACGAGCGCGATGACCTCGCCGCGTGCTTCAGCGGCGCGGGCCTGCACAAGGTCGCGGTCTTCCACAACCTCGGCGGGAGCTTCGCCGCCCCGCTGGTCTTCAACGTCGGCGGCGCGCACCCGACGCACCTCGCCGCCGCGGACTTCGACCGCGACGGTCGCCTGGACCTCGCCATGGTCTGCGCCGCAAGCCAGTGCGTGACGGTGCTGCGCCAGAACGAGGACGGGGTCTTCGATTACGCCGGCGCCTGGGACCTGCCGGGCACCGGTTCGGACCATCTGGCCGTCGCGGACCTCGACGGGAGCGCGTACCCGGACATCGTCGCGACGATCGACGCGGGTGACCTGCTCCAGCCGCTCTACAACCTGTTCGCCAACCCGCGCAGCTACGGCTACGGCGCACCCAACTCCGTCGGCTTCGGCGCGGAACTCGCGTGGCGCGGCAGCCCGAGCGTGGGCGCTGGTGACTTCGCCCTGACGGTCGCGGGAGCGCCCGGCCAGCGCGCCGGCATCTTCCTGCGCGGCATGACCGGCGACCTGCGTCCGTTCCAGTCCGGCTACCTGTGCATCGCGCCGCCGATCGTCCGCATGGGCGCACCGGTGATCCTGCGCGACGACGGTTGCACCGAGTTCGTGTTCGACTTCGCGGGCGAGCCCTATGGCACCGGCGTGAACGCGCTCGAGCCCGGCTCCGCCTGGAACTTCCAGTTCTGGTACCGCGACACGCTCAAGGGCCTGGCCACGAGCAACCTCACCAACGGCGTGCGTGCGATCTTCCTGCCATGAACACACTCGAAGCTCGCGCGCCTCACGCGCGCGGGCTTCCGCGGCGCCGGACGGGGGCTACGAGGTCCCGGCCGGCGCCGCACCGTTCCTTCGGTCGTCGGCGCGGCTCTCGCGCGTCCCCGGCCTCACTTCGCGCCCGCGGAGATCCAGCGCGAGACCAGCTCCACGTCCGCCGCCGCAGGTTGCGCTTCCTTCGACGGAGGCATGTGGTCCTCGTCGTCGAGCGGCAGCAGCATGCGCCGCAGGAGCTCGCTCGAGGCCGCGTCGCCGCGCACGACGAGCGTGCCGAACTCGCCGGGCTCGAACCAGCGCGGGTCGACGGCGTCGAGGCGCAGCTTGCCCTTCTGCTTGAGCGGGCCGTGGCATTCGACGCAGAAGGCCTGCATCAGTGGGAGCACGTCGCGCTCGAACGTGGGCTCGGCGACCTGAGAGGTCGGAACGTTGGGCGCGGGTGCGGCGGCGGGAGCGAGCAACTCGGTGACGTACCCCTCGCCGTGCACGAGCTCGCCGCCGAAGTGG
>JABWBL010000139.1 GCA_013360535.1 Planctomycetaceae bacterium | reverse complement strand
CCCGCTGCTGCACGTGGACGCCGTGCAGGCGCTCGGCCGCATCCCGGTGCGCCTCGAAGAGTGGGGGGCGAGCCTCGCGAGCTTCAGCCTGCACAAGCTCGGCGGTCCGGTCGGGGTCGGGCTGCTCTACCGTCGCAGGGGAGTCGAGCTGCGGCCGTTGTGCTTCGGCGGCGAGCAAGAGCACGGGCTGCGGCCGGGCACCGAGAACGTCGCGGGAGCCGTGGCCGCGGCCTGCGCGGTCGAACTCGGCGTGCGGGAGCAGGCCGAGCTCGCCGGACGCCTCACGCGCGCGACCGGCGAGCTGTGGGGAGAACTTGTGAAGCAGTTGGACCCCATCCAACTGGTGGGACTGCCGATCGATCACCCGCGCCGCCTGCCCGGGACGCTCAACCTGCACGCGGCCGGTGTCGACGGCAAGGTGCTCGTGATGCGCCTCGACCTCGCGGGCTTGGCCTGCAGCGCGGGCTCGGCCTGCGCGAGCGGCTCGCTCGAGCCCAGCCACGTGCTGCTGGCGCTCGGCCACGACGAAAGTGTGGCGCGAGCCGCTCTTCGGCTTTCCTTGCCGCGCGATTGTGGTGCAGAAACAGTCCGCAAGGCCGTGGAGATCCTGTGGACAACTCTGGGAGCGCCGCGCGTAAAGCGTGACTCCTCCATGGGCTTGTGAGCGGTTGGTAGAGAGATCGGTCGGCGGAGATTGACAGCGGCAGCGGATCGCCGTCGAATGCGCCTCCGCGTTCGCGAACCCCTCTCCGCCCTCGATGCCCCCCTCCGTCTCGTCCGCCGCCTGCCTGCGCCACCCCGGCCACCCTCCGGAAGTGCGCGGGACAGAGCGCCGAGACCTTGGGACGTACCGGGAAGATAGATCTCCGAGAAACACCCTCTCGTGGGAACTTGATACCCCGGCTCAACGGCGTCCCGGAGCGCTCCCCTAGCCTCGAACGCGGCGACTCTCCCGAAGTCGACCCCGGAACTCCCACCCCCATGCGCCCCGACCAAGACCCGAGCCTGGACAGCGCCTCGCAGTCGTCCCTCCCGACGGAGGACGCTGCCCTCGAGGCCGTCCGGGAAACGCCCGAGCCCGACTTCGTCGGCTCCGGATTCCCCTCGAACGCAGGCGGAGACCTCGCCAGCGCCTGGGAGCAGATCCAGACCGCGCTGCGCAAGTCGATCCGCCGCGAGCAGTTCGAGACCTGGTTCCGTCGCGCCGGCCTGAAGAGCTTCGGGCCCGAGGGTGTGCACCTCGTCGTGCAGAACGGCTTTGCCGCCGACTGGCTGCGCAGCAACTACATGCTGGCGCTCGAGCAGGCGACGCGCGCCGTGTTCGGCCAGAGCTGGCCGATCGTGATCGACATCGACCCCGAACTGAGCGCGCCACCGCGCCCGCGCACGCCGGAGGAGTCGAGCGCGACGCTCGCCGGGCCGCTGCCTGCGCCGGCGACTCTGGGCACGGGCCAGCGCACGCCGCGCGAGAACCGCGCCAACGCGCCCGAGTCCGGCCTGCTGTGGAGCTCGGACGTCGCGCTCAACCCGCACTACCGCTTCGACAACTTCGTCGTCGGCCCGTGCAACCGCTTCGCCTACGCGGCGGCGGTCGGCGTCTCGGAGTCGCCGGGCAAGTCCTACAACCCGTTCTTCCTGCACGGCTCGGTGGGACTGGGCAAGACGCACCTCCTGCAGTCCTTGTGCTACTCGCTGCTCGAGCGCGACCCGCAGACGAGGATCCTGTACCTGTCCTGCGAGACGTTCATCAACCACTTCATCAGCGCGCTCGAGAACGGCGACCTGCAGAAGTTCCGCAACAAGTACCGCAACGTCGACGTGCTCGTCGTGGACGACATCCACCTGCTCGCCAACAAGGAGCGCACGCAGGAGGAGTTCTTCCACACGTTCAACACGCTCTACAACGCCTCGAAGCAGATCGTGCTGTCCTCGGACTCGCCGCCCAAGGAGATCCCGACGCTGCAGGATCGGCTGGTTTCGCGCTTCAAATGGGGCCTCGTCACCGAGATCGAGAAGCCCTGCTACGAGACGCGCATGGCAATCCTCAAGCGCAAGAGCCGCGAGCGCGGGAAGGAGCTGCCCGACAGCGTGGCGCAGCTCGTGGCCGAGCACATCGACTCGAACATCCGCGAGCTCGAGGGCGCCGTGAACCGCCTGATCGGCTACGCGAGCCTCAACAACCTCGACGTGACGCCCGACCTCGCGCGCCACGTGCTGCGCGAGATCTTCACGTCGCCCAAGGGCCAGCCGTCGATGGACGACGTGCTGCGGCTGATCACGTCGCACTTCCAGCTCAAGGTCACCGAGCTGCAGTCGCGCCGGCGCACGAAGGCCATCGCGCACCCGCGCCAGATCGGCATGTACCTCGCGCGCACGATCACGCGCCACTCGCTGGAGGAGATCGGCGGCTTCTTCGGAGGCCGCGACCACACCACGGTGCTGTACGCCGTCGAGCAGATCGAGAAGCAGATGAAGTCCGACGACCGGTTCCGTGCCTCGGTCCAGGGGTTGTTGAGCCAGCTGCGGCGCTAGTCGAACGGTGCCCTGTTTCCTCGATCCGATCGCCGCTGGAGCCTCGCTGGCTCCCGCGGCGATTGACTTTTTTCCAGGGCTCCGCAGGCGCTCGAGGCACTCCGCCGCTCGAGTTCGGCATGGGAGAACCTGTCAGCAAGCTCTGGAAGGACCGTGGACCTGGCGGGTGCGGGACGGGGACGGATTGAGGAGCAATCGAGGCCTTGGGAACTCCACAAGTTCTGCCCGTGCAGGGCTGTCGAGAAGCTCCCCACCAACCCACGGTTCGTCCACACTTGCCAAGGCTTGGCGACCCGTGGACGGCGCGCTCCAAGTCCCGACCGGAAAAGTACTTGGGCAAGGGCACGCCGAGGTTCTGCACAGCCCCGCGCCTCGTTAAGATGATGATGAATCCAATACTAGATGGAGAGAGGGGAAAACCTTCCTCCGACGCGACCGTACCTCCAGCCCAAAGATCCGCTCCATGAAGGTCCTCTGTGCCCGCGAGAAGCTTCGCGAGGGTCTCGCTCTCGCCAACAGCGTCATCCCGAGCAAGAGCCCCAAGGCTGTGCTCACCAACGTGTGCCTGATCGCTTCCGGCGAGTCGCTGGAGCTCGTGGGCACCGACCTCGACGTGTCGTTGCGCTACCGCATCACCGAGCAGGTCAAGGTCGTCGAGGCCGGCACGGTGGTCGTCTCCGCGCGCGTGCTGCACGACTTCGTGCGCGACTTCGCGGGCGAGACGGTCGAGCTCGACACGCGCGAGCAGAACTGCGTGATCCGGAGCGGCGAGGACTCGGCCGAGCTCGTCACCGCCGACGCGGACGAGTTCCCCAACATCGCCGCCTTCGACGAGGCCGGCGCGTTCTCGCTGCAGGCCGGCACGTTCACGTCGCTCGTCAACAAGACCGCCTTCGCGGCGGCGCGCGAGCAAGGCCGCTACGCCATGCACGGCGTGCTGGTCGAGATCGGCGACGGGCTGCTCAAGATGGTCGCGACCGACGGCCGGCGGCTGGCGCTCGCACACGCGCCGATGGACACCGCGAGCGGCACCAAGCCCCAGAAGGCCTCGATCGTGCCGACGCGCGGCACGCAGCTCTTCACGCGCGTGATGAGCGACCCGCTCGATCAGGTCAAGCTGACCTTCACCGAGGCGCAGGTCGGCCTGAAGACGCGCAACGCCGAGGTCTTCGCGCGCCTGCTCGAGGGCGAGTTCCCGCGCTACTCCGCGGTGATCCCGGCCGAGTCGAAGAACTACTGCGAGGCCGACGCCTCGCTGCTCGAGCGCAAGATCCGGCTCGTCGCCAACGTGACCGGCGACGAGGCGCGCGCGGTGCGCTTCTCGCTCTCGCCCGGCCGCCTCGAGCTGTCGGGCCACTCGGCGGGCCGCGGCGAGGCGCACGCCTACCTGGCGGTCGAGTACAAGGGCACGGACGCGGAGATCGCGTTCAACCCCGACTACGTCGTCGACGGCCTCAAGAACAGCGAGAGCGGCATCGTCAAGCTCGAGTTCAACGAGAAGACCTCGCCCGGCAAGTTCCTGCTCGGCGAGAACTACATCTACATCGTGATGCCGATCACGATCGACGCCTACGCTCGACGCTGCTGCGTTGCTGCGGTGGTTTTGGTCCTCAGCGACCTGCAGGTCGCCTGCGGGAAAAACCATCCTCGCGCCTTGCATCGCCGGCGTTTCCGCGTTTTCGCTACGAGTCTCATGAAAAGGACGGGCTAGTGCCCGACAAGCGCGCAGACACCGAGCGCCGCCGCGGCGGCATGACGTCGATGCAGGTGGCGATGAACCGCTTCCTGCAGGACTCCGGGCTGCGCTCACGGCTGCGCGACGTCGCGATCTTCAAGGCCTGGCGCGACTCGCTGGGCATCGTGCTGGCGGCCCGCGCGCGTCCCGTGGCGTTCCACGAAGGCGTGCTCGAGGTCACGGTGCAGTCCGCAGCCCACTTCCAGGAGCTCAGCTCCTTCACGGGCGAGCAATACCGCCTCAAGGCCAACCGACGGCTGGGATCCGAGCGGATCCGCAAGGTCGTCTTCCGACTCGAACGCTCCACATGACCGACACGACGACGACTCCCGCCGACTACGGCGCAGCTTCCATCACGGTGCTCGAAGGGCTCGAGGCCGTGCGCATGCGTCCCGCGATGTACATCGGGGACACCGACGTGCGTGGCCTGCACCACCTGATCTGGGAGGTGGTCGACAACTCCGTCGACGAGGCGCTCAACGGCCCGTGCCGCAACATCGAGGTCGAGATCCGCACCGACGGCTCGCTGTCGGTGACCGACGACGGCCGCGGCATCCCGACCGAGATCAAGCAGCCCTACGGCATCTCGTCGGTCGAGCTCGTGCTCACCAAGCTGCACGCCGGCGGCAAGTTCGACCACGGCGCCTACAAGGTGTCGGGTGGCCTCCACGGCGTCGGCGTTTCGTGCGTCAACGCGCTCAGCGACAGGCTCGAGGTCACCGTCGAGCGCGACGGCAAGAAGCACTGGATGCGCTTCCACCGCGGCAAGCCCGAGGCTCCGCTGGTCCAGCAGGGCGAGTCGTCGCGGCGCGGCACGCAGGTCGTGTTCAAGCCCGACGCGACGATCTTCCGCACGATCGAGTTCGACTACGAGACGATCTCCAACCGCTTGCGCGAGACGGCCTACCTGATGGGCACGCGTGGCCTGTCGATCTCGCTGCACGACCAGCGCACCGGGCGACGCGAGCACTTCTCGTTCCCCGGCGGCATCCGCGACTTCGTCGCGCACATCAACACGAACAAGGAAGCGCTGCACGCCGACGTGATCCACTTCGATCGCACCGGCACGACCGAGGAGAACCCGGGCGTCGAGTACCGCGCCGAGATCGCGCTGCAGTACACGGACACGTACCAGCAGGACAGCATCTTCACGTTCGTCAACAACATCAAGACGCCCGGCGGCGGCACGCACCTCTCCGGCTTCCGCACGGCGTTCACGCGCACGCTCAACGCGTACGCGAAGCAGGAGAAGCTGATCAAGGACTCGGACAAGATCCAGCTCACCGGTGACGACTTCCGCGAGGGCCTGACGGCGATCATTTCGACCTTCGTGCCCGATCCGCAGTTCGAGGGCCAGACCAAGGACAAGCTCGGCAACCGCGAGGTCGAGGGCGTCATCAACTCGATCGTCGGCGAGGTGTTCGCGCGGTACCTCGAGGAGCACCCCGCGACGGCGAAGGCGATCATCTCCAAGGCGATCAACGCGCAGGCGGCGCGCGAGGCGGCGCGGCGCGCGCGCGACCTCGTGCGGCGCAAGTCGGCGCTCGCCAGCGGCAACCTGCCGGGCAAGCTCGCCGACTGCCAGAGCGACGACAAGAGCGAGAGCGAGCTGTTCCTCGTCGAAGGTGACTCGGCAGGTGGCTCGGCCAAGGAAGGCCGCGACCGGCGCTTCCAGGCCATCCTGCCGCTCAAGGGCAAGATCCTGAACGTCGAGAAGGCGCGCCTGGACAAGATGCTCGCGCACTCGGAAATCCAGACGATCATCTCCGCGCTGGGCTGCGGCATCGCCGAGGAGTTCACGCTCGAGAAGGTGCGCTACGGCAAGACGATCATCATGACCGACGCCGATGTGGACGGCTCCCACATCCGCACGCTGCTGCTCACGTTCTTCTTCCGCCACATGCGGCCGCTGATCGAGTCGGGCATGCTCTACATCGCGCAGCCGCCGCTCTACAAGGTGAAGGCCAAGGGCTCGGAGCGCTACCTCGCGACCGATGCCGAGCTGCGCCGCGCGCTGGTCGACCTCGCGGTCGAGTCGATGACGATCCGCGACGTGACGACGGGCCGCGAGTGGAAGGGCGCCGCGCTGAGCGAGCTGCTCGACGACCTGCGGCGGCTGGAAGAGGCGCTCGAGCGCGCGATTCCGGTGTGGACGCGTGTTCCGGCCGAGGCGCTGGTCGAGACCTGGGACGGCACGCGCGTGGCGAGCCACTGGGTGCACGTCGGCGGCCGCGACCACTTCTTCGAGTCCGACGAGAAGCAGCGCGACTTCCTCGAGCTGCAGAAGGTCGGCCTGCGCGGCGAGCTCGCGATCTTCGACGGTCCCGACAGCAAGGTCGCGCGCGACGACGCGAACGTGCTCGCCTCGCGACTGCCGCACACCGACGAGGTCTCGGAGGCGCTCGTGGCGCTCGCGGCCCGCGGCCTGACGCTCAAGGGCGGCGCGCTCGAGCTCGCGCGCACCAAGTCGACGACGTCCTGCGCCAACGTGGTCGAGCTCTCGCGCTCGATCCGCAAGAGCGCCGAGGGCGACATCGACGTGCAGCGCTACAAGGGTCTGGGCGAGATGAACCCCGAGCAGCTGTGGGAGTCGACCATGGACCCCACGCGCCGGCGCCTGTACCGCGTGCGGCTCGAGGACGAGTTCGCGGCCGACGCCGTGTTCACGGTGCTGATGTCGAACCAGGTCGAGGCGCGGCGCCAGTACATCGAGCGTTACGCGCTCGAGGTCACCAACCTCGACGTCTGAGAGTTCCCGACGAGCGCAGGAGAACCCTCGGGACGCCGGATCCACCTTCGCCTGGCGGCGTCGGACCGCGGGACCGTGAAGCTCTCGCGGTCTCTGAACCGGACGCGCGACCGCCAATGCGACTTCCAAGGGGCTCCCGACGCGACGCGGCGGGGGCCCCTCGCCGTCGAGGGTCCCGCTTTCGGGAGCACCGGGGCATCCGGGGGGCGGAAAAGCGTTCCGGCCTTCAGGCTGCTCGCGCAGGGTGGCCGATAGTCCGCGGGCACCCAGCCGGTCCCCCCGACGTGAAGCACAGCTATCGCCTCGACTACACCAGCCTCGCCGAGATCCTCGGCCAACGCGGCCTCGTCGAGCCCCAGCGGCTCAAGCTCGCGCTGCAGTCGAGCCAGTCCGGGCCGATCCCGTTCCCCGAGCTGCTCGTGGGCGAGGGCCTGATCGGCGACTGGGAGCTGTCGCGCGTCGTGTGCGACCTGTTCGGCCTGCCGTTCCTGCCCGTCGACCTCTACCAGCCGTCGAAGGACTCGCTCGAGGGGCTCGATCAGGAGTTCCTGCGCACGCACCGGCTGATTCCGCTCTCGCGCCACAAGCGGCTGCTCACGGTCTGCATGCCGGCGCTGGTTCCGGCGGACGTGCTCGCGCAGCTCGCGCTGAGCACCGACCTGCAGGTGATGCCCGTCGTCGGTTCCGTCGAGACCAACAACCGCTGGCTGGCGGAGCACCTCGCGGCGCCGAGCGCTGCCGAAGGTGGCGGCGACTGGAACAAGATCTTCGACGCCGGCGATGCCGCCGTGCTGTTCAACCTTGACCCGGATGCGCCGGATCAGCCGTCGGGGGAGTCGCTCCTGCCGCCGGACTCGTTCCTGCAGAACCCGGATCTGGACGACCCGGAAGCGCCGGGGTCGAGCCAGACGGCGGCGTAGCCTCGAGCTCGCTCGCCGCGCTCACCTGCGTCATTCCGCCGGGCTCGCTGCGCAGCGACGCCTCGCGCGCGAGCGCTGCCGCCTGAGCCTTCGCCGCCGCCGCCTCGCGCGACAGCTCCATGCGCGGATCGACAGCGCGCGCCTGCCGCTGGGCCTCCTCGAACTCGCGCTTGGCCTTGTAGATCTCCTGATCGATGCCCGTCTCGCGGCGCAGGTCGGTGAGCGAGCGCTTGAAGCGCTGCAGCGTCGCCGCCGTCTCGCCCGCGACCTGCGGCAGGCGCTGGCCGAACATGACGATCGCGACCACGACGATCACGAGCAGCTCGATCGGGGACAGTCCGAAGAATTCCACGGCGCGGGCATTCTAGCCGCTGGGGCCCCGCTCCGGCTCCGACGCTCGCCCCGGAGGCTGCGAAGTTCGCGACAAGGCCCGCGCGCGGGCTAACGCCGCAGCGCGCGCCAGCGGTCGATCTGGCTCGTGTCGTTGCGGCGCCAGACGAAGTTCGGGGTGATGTTGAAGCGCAGGCTGCCCGCGCCTTCGCCGGCGACGTAGGAGTTGTCGATCTCGAACACGAAGTCGTGGCCGAAGCGCCGCAGCATGACCGAGTAGCCGAGGCGATCGCGTCCGAAGCCGACGCTGAAGGTCTGGCGACCCTCGAGCTCCCACTTGGGCGAGAAGCGGTAGCGGGCGCCGAGCGTGAAGGCTTCGTAGAGCTTGACCCCGAGCAGGTCGCGTCCGGTGTGGTAGCCCGTCTCGATGTCGAGGCTGTCGAAGGGCTCGAAACCGAAGAACGTGCGCGAGTAGTCCGTCTGGCCGCTGTCGGTGTCGTAGCGCGCGTCGTGGGAGACGCCGAACGGGATGCCGGAGAGGTTCGAGAGCCAGTTGGCGCGCGTCGCGAGCGGCAGCCAGCCTTCGGGCAGGTTGGGGCCGACCTCGTCCGCCCAGCTCTGCGTGAGCTCGAGGTCGAGGTCGCTCAGGAGCTCGCGGCTTTCCCAGCGCGAGCGCAGGCTGAAGTCGACGTAGCGTCCCTTGACCGAGCGCTCGAGCGCATCGAACTGCACGATCGGGAAGCCCGACTCCTCGCTCATCAGATCGCCGTGCAGCGCGATCGAGGGCATCAGCACGTGCCGCGAGCCGCTCGCGAAGACGCGCCACAGCGAGGTCGTCGCCTGGATGCCCGCGATCAGCGCGCCCCGCGCGGCCACGCTGTCGTTCGCGACGTTGTCGCTCCAGCCCGTGCCGCGCAGCTCGAGGTACGGCGTCACGCGCAGGCCCGCGACGTCCGGCGTCCACGGCAGCTCGAGCCGGTGCCCCGTGTCGAAGCGCGAGACGTCGCGATCGCCGAGGCCGTCGACGAAGGGCGCTTCGTAGCGCGGGTCGCCGACGAAGCGTGCGTAGTGGTCGAAGCTGAAGTTCGAGGTGCGCACGAGCGCGAGCCCGCCGACGTGCCCGAGTTCCTCGCGACCGAGCATCCACGAGACCGAAGGCTGGTCGACGACCTCGGTGCGGTAGTCCTCGAGGCGCGCCTCGGCCGTCGCGCTCCAGAACTCGCTGTTCTCGACGCGCCGCCAGTAGAGGAAGTTCTCGCGCTCCTCGAAGGCGAGGTAGTTGCTCTCGAAGAACTCCGACTGCACGCCGGGGTCGGACTGCAGCGTGACGACGGCGTCGAGCCACTCCGTCGGCCCGAGCGTGTAGCGGCCGCGCGAGTGCAGCCACGTGCGCAAGTCCTCGCGTTCCGACCGATCGACGCGCACGAGGCCCCGGTCCCGCCCGGTGTCCCACACGGTGTCGAGGTTGACGAGCCAGCGGTAACGATCCTCGCCGCGCAGCTCGCTCTCGACGCCGACGACGATGCCGCGGCTGGTCAGGTCGACGTGCGTGCTGGTGCGGCCTTCCAGCTTGGGCAGGTCGAGTTCGGTGCCCGCGAACTGGCGCAGGAACCAGTACAGGCCCTCGCCGATCCACGCGACGTCGACCGAGAAGTTGGCCGAGATGAACGTGCCGAGCTTCGAGTCGCTGCCGAAGGACGGCAGGCGCCAGCCGCCGACGGAGAGCGCGTCGGAGTCGATGTCGAAGTTGGGTCCCGTCGGAACCGCGATGCGCGGCAGCGGCAGTCCGAGGCCGCCGATGAACGAGATCTCGTTGTCGTCCATCGACAGCTCCCAGCCGTCGAGCTCCTCCGACGTCTCGACCTTGCCGGTGCGGCGGTTGGTGCGCTCGCGCGTGACGTAACGCGGGTCGACCGAGAAGTCGCCGATCTTGATCACGTAGTGGGGGAGGTCGTGCGCGCAGGTCGTGGCGAGCGCGCCGTTCGCGCGCAGCGCACCGTCCATCGAGCTGCGCAGCCAGTCCGCGCGGACCTTGAGCTGGTACGTGCGGCTGCCGATCGGCAGGTCGACGTCGAGCACGAAGTCGTGCACCCAGCCGTGGCCGTCGACCATGTCGAGGTACACGCCGGCCGCGCGCGCCCTGCGCACGTCGTTGATGCGGTACTCGACGTCGCCGTCGAGGTACATCTCGTGCAACCAGGCGCCGAAGCGGTCGATCGGCAGGCCGCCGAGCATGCGCGTCGGCAGGCGGCGCGCTGCGGCGGAGTCGGGATCGGGGACGAGCGGCTCCTCGCGCGAGCCGCTGCCGAGCTTGTTCCACTCGGCCTGATCGACCCACAGGATCGCCCAGTTCGCGCGCACGAGCGAAGCGCCGCTGCGCCACACGGGCTGGCGGAACACGAGCGCGTTGCGGTCCTCGAGCAGGAGCGGCTCGAGCGCGTCGTAGCTGTAGGACCAGCTCTCCGGCAGGCTCGGGTCGGAGAGCACGCGCCCCGCGGCCGACTGCAGGAAGCCCGAGGCGAGGTCGAAAGTGAACTCGCTCGAGCGCCACGCGACGCCGCCGCGCTCGATGGTGGCCTCGCGGTTCTCCTCGGAGTCCGGATCGCCGAGCAGCGTGATGCGGCGCGAGTCGTGGTCGAGCGTCAGCACGCGCGAGCGCGCACGGCCCAGCGGCGCGACCGAGACCTGCACCGAGCCTTCGGCGATGATGTCGACCAGCGCGGCCGGCACGTCGCGCTCGTCCATGTCGCCCGAGAGCGGCTTGCTGCGCAGGAGCACGAGCTCGGCGTCGAGCGACCACGGCTCGAGGTCGCGCGTCTTGCCGCCGATGTAGACGCCGCGCGTCAGCGCGAGCAGCGAGCGGTCGAGCGACATCAGGCCGCCGATCACGCGCACGCGCCGCGCCTGCGGATCGCTCGCTTCCGCGGAGAGGCCCGAGACGACGCCGTCGAGCTCGAGCTCGAAACCCGACGCGAGCAGGCGCTCGGGGTTGAACTCGATGCGGTCCGCGAGCAGGTCGAAGCGGCCCGGACGGCCCTCGATCTCGCCCGTGAGCGAGACCTTGCCGCCCGCTGCGGGCTCGAGCTCGCCCGAGCGGTCGCCGCGCAGCTCCAGCCGCCCCGCCGCGCCCTCGCGGTGCACGCCGGACTGGTCGATCTCGAAGGCGACGTCGCCGGCCGCGATGACGAGCGTCGGCTCGAAGTCGAGCTTGCCTTGCGCGTCGGTGAACTCGTCGGCCTCGGCGTGGAAGCGCTGCGCACGCACGTCGAGGTGGCTCTGCGGCGCGCTGCGCACGATGTGCACGTCGCCGCCCGCATCGAGCACGAGGTCCGCCGGCGTCGGGTCGTCCTCGACGGGATTCTTGCGCTGCGCGACGATCCAGCCCGCGTCGATCTCGTGCGCGAGACCGCCGTGCTTCACCGACGCGCTCGCCGCACCGCGCGCATCGATCACGTGCTCCTCGACGTCGAGGAACAGCGCCTCGAACCAGCCCTCCTGCGTCTCGAGCCGTGCCGGGCGCTCGAGCGTGCCCGAGAGCTCGCCCGTGAGCTCCGAGCGGGCCTCGAAGCGTTCTCCCGTGCCGCGCCCTTCGGCGGTGACGACCTCGACGTCACCTTCCGCGACGAAGCTGCGTTCGTCGACATCGAGGTCGGTGACGAGCGCCGCGCGACCGGCGATCGGTCGCTTGCCGCGCACCTCGAACGAGACGTTGCGCGCGTAGGGCAGGCGCGTGCCCGAGCGCGAGCGCGA
>JABWBL010000138.1 GCA_013360535.1 Planctomycetaceae bacterium | reverse complement strand
CTTGATGTCGAACAGGTTGCTGGCGAGCCGCGACGGCCTCGGGATCTTCCGGTGCCGGAGGCGGAGCGGGACGCGCCGGAGGCGGCGGAGCCGGACGGCGCGGCGGAATCGGGCCACCGCCGTCACCCCCACCTTCGCCCGCGTCACCGTTCTCGCCCGGAGGCTGGATGCGGATGCGCAGTGCGAGGCTCGAGACCTCGTCCTCGACGGCCGCGAGCAGGTTCTGGAAGAGCTGGAAGCCCTCGCGCTTGTACTCGTTCTTGGGATCCTGCTGGCCGTAGCCGCGCAGGCCGATGCCGGTCTTGAGCGAGTCGATCGCGTGCAGGTGGTCCTTCCAGCGCGAGTCGATCGCGTTGAGCAGGATGTACTGCTCGACCCGCCGCATCATCTCGGGCCCGATCGTCTTCTCGCGCGTGTCGTAGTACTCGAGCGCCGCGTCGATCGCCGGCTGCACCTCGGGAGTCTTCTCGGTCGCCGCCGCGGCGACGTCCTTGGAGAGCTCGAACCCGTAGGCACGCTGGAACCAGTTGGCGAAACCCTGCCCGTCCTCGGTGTAGGTCGCGGCGTTGCGCGTGATCGACTTGGCGAGGAACTGCTCGATGCGGTCGCGCAGCTCGCGGCCCTCCAGCACGTCCTGACGCACCGAGTAGATCGTCTTGCGCTGCTGGTCCATCACGTCGTCGTACTCGAGCAACGACTTGCGGATCTCGAAGTTGTAGTCCTCGACCTTGCGCTGGGCCCGCTCGATCGCGCGCGTCACCATGCGCGACTCGATCGGCACGCCTTCGCTCATGCCCATCTTCTCCATCGCGTTCTTGACCCAGTCGCGATAGAAGCGGCGCATCAGGTCGTCTTCGAGCGACAGGTAGAAGCGCGAGACCCCCGCGTCACCCTGACGACCGGAACGGCCGCGGAGCTGGTTGTCGATGCGGCGCGCCTCGTGGCGTTCGGTGCCGAGCACGTACAGGCCGCCCTGCGTGAGCACCTCGGCCTGGTCGCGGTCGCAGTCGGCGCGCACGCGCTCGCGGATCTTCGCGATCTCGTCCAGGTGCTCGAGGTCACCTTCCTTGAGCCCCGCGGCCTCGAGCGCCGCTCGCAGGCGCCACTCGAAGTTGCCACCGAGCTTGATGTCCGTGCCGCGGCCGGCCATGTTCGTCGCGACGACCACGGCGCCGATCTCGCCGGCGTGAGCGACGATGTTCGCCTCGCGCTCGTGGTTCTTGGCGTTGAGCACCTCGTGCTTCACGCCGCGCTGGTGCAGCAGCTTGGAGAGGTGCTCGCTCTTCTCGACGGACGTCGTGCCGATCAGCACGGGCTGGCCGCGCTTGTGCAGGCCCTCGACCTCCTCGGCGATCGCCTTCCACTTCTCCTGCGAGGTGCGGTAGACGATGTCCTCGTGGTCCTTGCGCGCCACGGGCAGGTTGGTCGGGATCGAGACGACGCGCAGGCCGTAGATCTTGAAGAACTCGTTGGCTTCCGTGAGCGCGGTGCCGGTCATTCCGCCGAGCTTCTTGAACAGGCGGAAGTAGTTCTGGAACGTGATCGTGGCGAGCGTCTGGTTCTCCTGGCGCGGATTGAGGCCTTCCTTGACCTCGACCGCCTGGTGCAGGCCGTCCGACCAGCGCCGGCCGTTCATCTTGCGGCCCGTGAACTCGTCGACGATCACCACTTCCGGCTGGCCGTCCTCGCCGGGCTCGACCACGTACTGGTCGTCGCGCGTGTAGAGGTTGTGCGCGCGCAGCGCGTTCTCGATGTAGTGCGGCCAGTCCTCGTTGCCGGGCGTGTAGAAGCTGTCGACACCGACGAGGCGCTCCGCCTCGATGATGCCCGCCTCGAGCAGCGTGGCGGTGCGCTCCTTCTCCTTGACCTCGAAGTGCTTCTCGCGCTCGAGCTTCTGCGCGACGCCATCGGCGATCTTGTACTTGCCGCTCGATTCCTCGGCGGGGCCGGAGATGATCAGCGGGGTACGCGCCTCGTCGATCAGCACGCTGTCGACCTCGTCGATGATCGCGTAGGCGAGGTTCTTCTGGACCTGCTCTTCCGCGCGCGTCTTCATGTTGTCGCGCAGGTAGTCGAAGCCGAACTCGTTGTTCGTGCCGTAGACGATGTCGCAGGCGTACACCGGCTTGCGGTCCCACGAACCCATGTTCGACTGGATCGCGCCGGTCGTGAGTCCGAGGTAGTCGAAGATCGGCTTCATCCACGCGCAGTCGCGCCGCGCGAGGTAGTCGTTGACCGTGACGAGGTACACCGGCCGGCCGGTGAGCGCGTTCAGGTAGAGCGGAAGCGTCGCGACGAGCGTCTTGCCTTCGCCCGTCATCATCTCGGCGATCGCGCCCTGATGGAGCACGATGCCGCCGACGATCTGCACGTCGTGGTGGCGCAGCCCGAGCGTGCGCACGCTGGCCTCGCGGACCAGCGCGAAGGCCTTCGGCAGGATCTCGTCGAGCAGCGGCTTCTGCGCCTCGGCGTCGAGCCCCTCGAGGCGCTTGCGGAAGGCCGCGGTCTCGGCACGCGCCTCCTCGGCGCTCAGGCCCTTGGCCCAGCTCTCGAGCTGGTTGACCTGCTGGACGATCGGCACGAGCGAGCGCACGACGCGATCGTTCTGGGAGCCGAAGGCCCCCTTGAGCCAGCGCCCGAAGCCCTCCCCGAAGAGGGAGAACTTGTCGCTGAAAGAATCCCAGTCGAAGGCCATAGGTGGAGCGTCAGGGGGTCAGGGAGCCACCCCGGCGGGACCGGGGACGAGCTCGTGCGCCGTCCGGCCAAGGCGACCGGGCGGCATGAGAGGCGAACATTGAAAGCCAATGGCCCCCCCGATGGAAGCCTCGGCTTGCAGGAAAGGGGGGCCTCACCCCGGATCCGGACCGCTCCGCCGGCCCGCCGGGCTCACTTGGGGGCACGCGCCGCGAGCGGGAGCATCTGCTGCAAGGTCGAGAACAGGAGCTCGCGCGGGTAGGGCTTGTGGAGCACGCCGTTGACCGTCGCCAGCCGCGCGAGGTCGACGCGGGAGGCGGTCGCCATCAGGACCCGCTGCGCCGCGGTGCGCGGGTCGGAGCGGATGCGCTCGAGCACGGCCTCGCCGTCGAGGCCGGGCAGCTCGTAGTCGAGGATCACGAGGTCCGGCAGCGGGTCGCGCGCGAGGCGTTCGAGCACCCGCTCGCCGGTGTGCGCCAGCTCGACGCAGTAACCCTTGCCGCACAGCCACGTCCGGATCGCGAAGGCCACCGGCAGGTCGTCCTCGACCAGCAGGATGGCGGCGCTCTTCTGGTCCTCGCGCTCGATCGCGCACAGGTCCTCGCACAGGCCGCGCAGGTCGTCGAGCGTCGGCAGCCCCGCGGTGCGCCAGGCGCTCTCGACCTCGAGCTTGAGCACGCGGTTGTGCTGCTTGAGGTCCTGGAACCCGGCGTAGTCGGGATGGTGCGGCCGGATGTCGAGGTCGTCGTGCGTGTCGATCGAGAAGAAGTACTCGCCGTTGACGAGGTACTCCTCGACCACGAACTTCATGAACGGATAGAGGTGGTTGCCCAGCTGCAGCGAGTAGCGCTTGCAGCCTTCGACGTCGGTCGCGCGCAGGCGATCCATCTCGTCGAAGACCTGCTCGATCGTCTCGAGGCCGTTCAGGTCGGCCGAGGTGATGCGCGGCTTGCCGCCCATGCCCGGCGGAAACGCGTGCCGCAGGTACACGTCGATCGCCGTGCGCACATGCGCGGGCTGCAGGTCGGAGAGCTTCACGGCCTAGCGTCCCCCACCCGCCCCCGTCGCCGCCGGAGCGCAGCTCGCGACGGGCGCGCCCGGCAGGCGCACCGAACCGATCAGGCTCGCGAGCTCCGCGATGCCGCGCTCGTCGAGCAACGCCTCGATCTCGCCCGCCAGTCGCGCGAGGTTCGCCGGGTCGCTGAAGCACGATGTGCCGACCTCGACCGCGCTGCAGCCGACGACGAGGAACTCGAGCACGTCGCTCGCGCGCGCGATGCCGCCGCAGCCGATCACCGGGATCTTCACGGCGCGAGCGCACTGGTACGCGCAACGCAGTGCGACCGGCTTGACGCCCGAGCCCGAATAACCGCCGATGACCGTGTTGAGCCCCGGCTTGCCCGTGCGCCAGTCGACGCTCATGCCGAGCAGCGTGTTGACCGCGGTGATCGCGTCCGCGCCCCCAGCCTCGCAGCCGCGCGCGATCTCGCCGATGTCGGTGACGTTGGGGCTGAGCTTCGCGAACAGCGGCTTCTTCGTCGCGGCCCGCACGCCGCGGATCACGCTCTCGGCGAGCTTGGCGTCGGTCGAGAACGGCAGCTTCCCGCCCTGCACGTTCGGGCAGGACAGGTTGACCTCGAGCGCGTCGACCTCGGGGCGCGAGTCGAGCAGCGCGGCGACCGCCGCGAAGTCCTCAGGCTTCTCGCCGCCGATGTTCGTCACGACCGCGCAAGCGGCGTTCGCCATCGTGGGCAGCACGTCCCTCAGGTAGGCCTCGATGCCGCGGTTCTCCAGCCCGATCGAGTTGAGCAGTCCCGCCTCGGTCTCGGCGATGCGCGGATGCGGATTGCCCGGCCGCGGCTTGAGGGTCACGGTCTTGCTGACCAGTCCGCCGAGCGTCTCGGGCGGCGCGAAGTGCTGCATCTCGAGCCCGTGCCCGAACGTGCCCGAAGCCGAAAGGATCGGATTGCGGAGCCGGAGGGGGCCGACAGAAGTCTCGAGCCGCGCCATGGAACGCAGAGCGTACTCCCGCGCGCAGGATGCGGCAACGACCCCACGCGCCCGCGAACCGTCACGTGGACGGGCGGTCGCTCCTGCGCGACGGCGTCAGCAAGCTCGCCAGGATCAGGAACACGGCGCCGACCGTGATGCACGCGTCCGCGACGTTGAAGGTCGGGAAGTGCCAGTCGAAGCCGGTGAAGTACACATCGAGGAAGTCGCGCACCTCGCCGAACTTCGCACCGGCGCGGCGCGGTGCCATGAACAGGTTGTCGTACAGGTTGCCCGCGGCGCCCGCGAGGATCAGCACGAGTGCCGTCGGCATCGCTCCCCAGCCCCGCGGCGCACGGGCCACGAGCCACGCGAGGAACGCGACGGCGCCGCAGCGGCCACTGACGAGCAGCCAGGTCGGCAGCTTGTCGAAGCCCCAGGCCATGCCCGGATTCCACGAGAGCATGAAGCCGAACCACTCGCCGACGACGGGATAACGATGGTGGCCGTGCGCGTCGTACACCATGCCTTCCGGCGGCGGACGCGACTGCAGCCACTCGAACACCGCGCTCTTGCTCCACAGGTCGAGCGCGATCAGGAACGCGACGACGGCGAAACGCACGCCGATCGAAGCCAAGGGCGGGCGTTCGAGCGCAGCCGGGGCCTGCGCAGACGCCTGGGGCTCGCTCGCTCGCTCCGCCAAGGTGCTTGCTCCTGTTCGCGCCCCGTCAGCGACCGCGAACCGCTTCAAGCCCCCGCCGCAAGGCAAGGGAGAAAGAAGCCTCACTGACACGCCGACCTTCCCGAGCTTCCCCCGCCCGACGCCGCCAGGCGACGGCGCAACAAGCATCACTCACAAGCCGGCCTTCACGAGCTTTCCCCGTCCGACGCCGCCAGGCGACGGCGCAACAAGCATCATTGAAAGCGAGTGTCTTCACGAGCTTTCAATGCCCGCGCCGCTCAGCCAGCCGCTGGCACTCGATGCAGTTGCGCGCGTGCGGAACGGCGCGCAGCCGCTCCTTGTTGATCATCTGCTCGCACGCCTCGCACTGCCCGTACGTGCCGTTCTCGATGCGGTCGAGCGCGTCGAGCACCTGCGCCATGGTCTCCTCGTCGCGTTCGAGGAGCTGCAGGTTGAATTCCTGGTAGTAGCCGTCGGCGCTGTCGCCGGGGCGCGCCTCGGAAGCGTCGACGTTGCCGTTCTGGCTGAAGGCTTCTTCCTCGAGCTGCGACAGGTCGCCGGAGAGCGCGGCCCGGGCCTTGAGCAACATCTGCTTGAATTCCTCGAGGTCCTTCGCGGACAGCTTGGCGGGCTTCTTGGCGACCATCGGGGTGTGGACTTCGAAGGAGTTGGGCCCCAGAACGGCTTGCGGACGCGCCTCAAGCCCTGAACTGAAGGGCGCGGAAGGATAGCCGCAGGCCGCGAAAGATCAAGCGCCCGCGCTGGCCGGGATGCTTGAACCGCCCGCCGCCGCTGCACAGGCTTGGTCCCCATGGCCCCGCGGCCCCCGCTCCCCGCCCCGTTTCGCGCCGCCTTGGGCGAGTTCCTCGAGACCCTGCGGGTCGAGGCCGGGCTCTCGCGAGCGACGCTCTCGGCCTACCGGCGCGACATCGAGCGTGCGGCGCGTTTCTTCGAGGAGCGCGGCGCCGCGAGCTTCCGCGACGTCGATGCCGACGAGCTGGTGGCGTACCTCGCGAGCCGCCGGGCCGATGGCTCCGCCGAGGCCAGCGTCGCGCGAGCGCTGTCCGCGCTGCGCATGCTCTTTCGCCACCTCTCCGCCGAGGGCCGCATCGATCGTGACCCCTCGGGGCTCGTCTCCGCGCCCGTGCTGAAGCACTCGCTGCCGCGCTCGCTCGCGGTGGACGAGGTCGAGCGGCTGCTCGCGGCCCCGTCCGGCGACGGCTGGCGCGACCAGCGCGACCGGGCGCTTCTGGAAGTGCTCTACGCGACGGGTGCGCGCGTCAGCGAGGCCATCGGGCTGGAGACGGACGCGCTCGAACCTTCGCTGCGGGTGCTGCGGCTCTTCGGCAAGGGCAGCAAGATGCGCATCGTGCCGTTCGGCGAGCGAGCGCGAGCGGCGCTCACGCGCTGGCTCGAGGACGGCCGGCGCCGTGTGCCCGGTTACCTGCAGCGCAAGCAGGTGTTCTTGACCTATCGCGGAGCCCCGCTCGACCGGAGCAACGCCTGGCGGCGCGTCAAGGCCGCAGCGCTGCGGGCCGGGCTCAAGACGCGCATCACGCCGCACACGCTGCGCCACTCGTTCGCGACGCACCTGATCGAGGGCGGCGCGGACCTGCGCAGCGTGCAGGAGATGCTCGGGCACGCTTCCGTCGCGACCACCGAGGTCTACACGCACCTCGATCCCGAGCACGTGCTCTCGCTGCATCGCCTTCACCATCCGCGCGCCTGAGCGCGCCCCGGCCCTTTCGCGCCGGGAACGTGCGGCCGCTGTAGATTCCGGGCCGAGGTCCGGGCTAGGCTCGCGACCGCGAAACGCCCCCATGTTGCGCCGCCTCTTCGCCCTGCTGCTGCTCGCACTCTGCGCGACCTACTTCGTCTTCGTGGGCGAGGACGAGGCGAGCGACGGCCTGACGTGGGTCGAGCTCGGGCGCGACAGCGGCAACGCGGCGCCTCCGCCCGAGCCCATCGAATTCGACACGCAGCCTTCGCCGGAACCCGGCGCCGGTGCAGCCGTCGTGCAGGAAGCGCTGGAGGGTTCGCCCGTTTCCGTCGCTTCGGAACGCAGGACGTTGCGTGGCAAGGTGGTCGACCTCGCGGGCCAGCCGGTCGCCAACGTCGCCGTCGAGCGCCGCCATGCGTACCTCGATGCGGGCCACGCCCGCAGCGGTGCCGACGGACGCTTCGAGATCTCGCTCAGCGAGCTGCACGGCGAGCTCGTCGCGCGCTCGGACGAGTGGCTGCTCGTCGGTGGCGAACGTTTTCTCTCGGATCACCAGCGTCAGGAGTTCCTGCTGGTCGTCGCACCTGCGGTGACGCTGAGCGGGAAGGTCATCGATGCCGCGGGCCAGCCGATCGCGGACGCGGCGGTCACGCTCGTGCAACCCGGCGACGCGCTCGTGCGCTTCGGGATCGTCGCTCCGCCGCTCGAGCACGAGGCCCAGCGCAGTTGGTCCGATCGCGACGGACAGTTCCGGCTGGGCCCGGTGCCGCGCATCGCGGGCGCGCGCGTCGAGGCGACGCTGACGGGAGCCGAGCCCGGCAGTGCCGATG
>JABWBL010000137.1 GCA_013360535.1 Planctomycetaceae bacterium | reverse complement strand
CGAGCGCCAGCGCCGCAAGCGCGTAGCCGACGCGCCCGATCCGTTCCAGCCGGCGCGTCAGCGTGCGCGCGACTTCGGGCCGCGAGGCCGAAAGCGCGAGGAATTCGACGCGTTTTTGCGTCCCGAAGTGTCGCCAGCTGTCCTTGCCGCGCCCGTGCGGCCCGCCGACGCGCTCGAGCGCGCTCGCCATCGCCTGCCACTCGCCCGTCGACTCGCAGGCGAACCAGTCGGCCTCGAGTTCGATGCGCCGCGAGAACCAGCCGAAGGCGAAGTACCAGAACGCGAGCGTGGCGCCGAGCACGACCAGCCCGAGCCAGTCGTCCCCGAGCTCGAAGTGCGTGATCGCGAGCTCAGCTCCGAGGAACAGCGCGATCGACCAGGCGACGAACACGAGCACGTGCTTGCGGCGCACATGCGCGATTTCATGCGCGAACACCGCGACGAGCTCGCGTTCGGTCAACGACGCGAGCAGCAGGTCCGAGAACAGCACGATGCGCGCGGGACCGAGTCCGACGACGGCGGCGTTGGACACCTGGAAGCCCGTGTGCCACTGCACGAGCTCGCGGCAGCGGAACGAGATCGAGCGCGCGAAATCCTCGAGCAAGACGCGTGTTCGGCCAGCGGGCAGCGCGCTCGTCTGCCAGGCGTGGCGCAGGATCGACGGCAAGGTCGCCATCGTCGTGACGAGCAACCCGGCCGCAAACACGCCGCCCCACACTGCGACGTGCTCGACGTGCGCCCGCAGCGTCTCGTTCGCGCTCACCAGCGACGACGCGAGGATCAGCAGCACGAACGGCAGCAGCGACGACACGAACATGCGCAATTGAAAGCGCCGCGTGCTCGCGATTTCGTCCTTGCGCGAGTCGACGGCACGTGCGCGAGCGTCGATCGAGAGCGCCACGAACACGACGAACGGCGCCAGCGCGAGCAGCGCGCGCGGGCCGGGCCAACCGAGCAGATCGATCGGCGCGCCTGTCCAGCTCTCGATGCTCGCGCCCCAGCCGAACACGAGCACCGCCAGCGCATACTGCACGACCGGCAGGGCTCCGATCAGCCCGTACACACGTGCCGCAGCCACAAAACGGCCGGAAATCACGAGCTTTCGCTCGAGGCGCACGAAAGCGTGCGCGAGCGGCAGCAGGGCAACGATTGCGAGCGGAGCGACGAGCTCGAGCGCAAGGTCCTCCTCGGCGAGCGCGAGCGCCGCGATCGCGAGCACGATGTGGACGAGGTAGGCCAAGTCGAGCCGCTGGAGTCAAAGACCGTGAAGCCCTGCGCGGTCTCGCCGTCCGACGCCGCCAGGCGACGGCGCAACCAGCAGCTTGAGAGCTCGTATCCTCATTTCTTGAAGAGCTCGCCGTCCGACGCCGCTCGTATCCTCATTTCTTGAAGAGCTCGCCGTCCGACGCCGCCAGGCGACGGCGCAACCAGCAGCTTGAGAGCTCGTATCCTCATTTCTTGAAGAGCTCTCAACCGAGCGCCTTGGCGAGCTCCTCGCCGACCATCCGGCGAATCGTCTCGGGTCCGGGGAACGGCGGCGCCTGATCGACGTCGATCTCGACCGTCGCCTCCGTCACGCGAAAACGGCCCTTCACCGAACCCACGAACGGCAATTGCTTCTCGAGCGTGCCACTGTGGCCGCCGTCGGAGGTCGCGATCGTGATGCCCTTGTGCGCCGCGAGCTGCGCAAAACGCGCGACTGCGCCAGCGAGCCCGAGCCGATGCTCCACACGAATGTCGATCATGCCTGCGCGCCCTTCTTGGTCTGTCCGAGCGCGTTGCCACGCTCCAACTTCACCTCTCCCGCCCACAGGACCTCGCTCGGCCCCGTGAGGAACACTTCGCCCGCGCCATCCCAGTCGACCCGCAACGTCCCGCCGGGAAGTTCGATGTCGACAGGCAGTGTGAGCTTGCCTTCGCGGAGCGCCGCGACCGCCGTCGCGCATGCGCCGGTCCCGCAGGCTGCCGTCTCTCCGACGCCACGCTCCCACACGCGCAAGTGGACGCGCCCGTCGCGCAACGCCGCGAACTCGACGTTCGTGCGGTTGGGGAAGCGCGGATGGCGCTCGAGCTCGCGCCCGAGCTCCGCGACCGGCGCCATGCGCTCGTCGGCGACGAACAGCACCGCGTGCGGGTTGCCCATGTCGACCAAGGTCGCCCGCTGGCCGCCTTTCGAGCTCGCGAGCGTCACGCCCACCTCGATTTCACGCGGCGGGCCCATGCTCGCGCGCACTCCGACGATCGCACCTCGCTCGCGCACGATCTCGACCGAACGCACGCCCGCATCGGCCTGCACGGAGAACGCATCGCTCGCGCTGAAGCCCTGCTCGCGCGCGAACCGCGCGACACAACGCAGGCCGTTGCCGCAGGCCTCCGGCCGCGAACCGTCGGCGTTGAAGATCGTCATGCGGCACGCGGCGCCGTCCGTGCCCGGCGAGACGACGAGCAGCCCATCGAGCGTCGCGCTCGGACCGGGCCAAGTGCGTTCGCACAGTTCGCGCGCCACCTCCGCGGCGTCCCGAGGCTCGCCCAACGCGCGCACGTCCCACAGCGCAAACGAATTGCCCGCGCCCGCCATCAGCGTGAGCTTCACCTCGCGCCTCCCAAGCCCAACTTCTGCGTGTTCTTGAAGTGCAGCTTCGCGACCTGCCCCAGCTTGTCCGCGCCGTGCAGCGCCACGAAACGCCGCGCGGCCTGATCGACGGGATGCCCCGCGCCCTTCGCGAGCTCGAGCGCCCACGCTTCCGACAGCTCGCGCATCGCGACCAGGAACTCCGCGCGCGCCAGCACGCTCGCCGCCGCGACCACGAGGATCTCTTCGGCGCGCGGCCGCTGCTCGAGCCGCACGTCGAGCCCACGAAGCGCATTTTCGAGCAGGCTCGCGTTGCCGAACTGGTCGACGACGACGTGCATGCCTGGACTCGCCAGCTGCGCGATCGCCTTGGCGTGCAGCGACGCGAGCAGCGGATTGAGGTTCTTCACCCGCGCGTGTTCGGCGTTGTATTCGGGCGGATCGAGCCGCACGACCGCGTTCGGCACGTGCGTGCGGAGCGCGGCCCCGACGCGCAGCACCGCCTCGTCGGTCATCTGCTTGCAGTCGCGCACCTCGCCGCCCGCGAGCTTGCGCTCGAGCTCCGGATCGAGCCGCACCGCCGCGACCACGAGCGGCCCGAAGTAATCGCCCTTGCCCGACTCGTCACTGCCGACGACGGCCTCTCCCGTGAGCTGCGGTGCGCCGGTCGCCGCCGCACTCTCCTTGCGCGGCTGCGGAATCGCGCCGTCGACGAAGCTCAGCAGGAACGACTCCGGGTCCTCGCCCTGCACGACCAGCTTGCCGGAGGTGTAGAGCGTCGCCACCACGCCCTCGCCCTTCGCCGAGAGCAACGCGTGCGGCGCGGAGCGGAACGTGAACGCGCGCTCGGTCAGGCGGCGCTCGAGGTCGCGCGCGCGCGCGGGGGAAACCTGGACCACGACGGTTTTTTGCGCCACGGGCGGATTGTGGCACGCGGGCGAGGCACTCGAAAGCGCGGGAGGCGCGTTCGTGGGCGCAGGAGTATGCTCCGCGCGATGCAGGAGCGCTTCGACACCGGCCTGGTGCGGTCCGAGCTCGACCCCGAACGCCCGCGCCTCATCGAGACGCCGTGGGGTGCGATGGCACTCTTCGTCGAAGGCGACACGCTGCACTGCCTGCAGGCCTTCTGCCCGCACCTCGAGGGCCCGCTGTTCCAGGGATCGGTCTCGCGCGGCGCCGTCACGTGCCCGTGGCACTACTGGCGCTATGAGCTGCGCACCGGACAGCGTGTCGGGCCGCTCGGCATCCCGATGCCGGGCTTCGAGCGCCTCAAGCGCTGCGAAGTCGAGGTCGGCGCCGCCGAGCGCATCGTCCTGCGCGCGCCGATTGCCTAAGCTCTCCGCCTCATCCGTCCCTTCAGGAGCCCCCGCACGTGGCCAAGATCCTCAACTCGATCCTCGAAGCCATCGGCAACACGCCGATGGTCCGCCTCCGCACCATCGGCCACAAGACGGGCTGCGAACTGCTCGCCAAGTGCGAGTACCTGAACGCCGGCGGCTCGATCAAGGACCGCATCGGGCGCCGCATGGTCGAGGAGGCCGAGCGCACGGGCCGCATCAAGCCCGGCGACACGCTGATCGAGCCGACCAGCGGCAACACGGGCATCGGCATGGCGCTCGCGGCCGCGGTCAAGGGCTATCGGATGATCATCACGATGCCCGAGAAGATGAGCCGCGAGAAGCAGGTCGTGCTCGAGGCGCTCGGGGCCGAGATCATCCGCACGCCGACCGAGGCCGCCTGGGACGCGCCCGAGAGCCACATCGGGGTCGCGAAGCAGCTGCAGAAGATCCTGCCGAACTCGCACATCCTCGACCAGTACTCCAACCCCGACAACCCGCTCGCGCATTACCACGGCACGGGGCAGGAGATCCTCGACCAGACCGACAACAAGGTCGACATCGTCGTGATGACGGCGGGCACCGGCGGAACGATCACCGGCACGGCGCGCAAGCTGAAGGAGAAGCTCCCCAACGTGCGCGTGGTCGGCGTCGACCCGATCGGCTCGATCCTCGCCGGCCCGGGCCCGATCGGCACGTACAAGGTCGAGGGCATCGGCTACGACTTCATTCCCGACGTGCTCGAGCGCGGTCTCGTCGATGAATGGGTGAAGAGCGAGGACCGCGAGTCGTTCCTGATGGCGCGGCGCCTGATCCGGCAGGAGGGCCTCCTGTGCGGCGGCAGCTCGGGCTCGGCCGTGTGGGCCGCCGTCGAGATGGCGAAGAAGTACGGGCCGGGCAAGCGCATCGTCACGGTGCTGCCCGACTCGGTGCGCAACTACATGACCAAGTTCATGGACGAGGCGTGGATGCGCGAGAACGGCTTCACGGAGCGCGCCTGGGAGACGGGCTCGGTCGCCGAGATGCTGCGCGCGATGCCGCGCCGCGAGCTCTTCACGGCCGCAAGCTCGGACACGGTCGCCGATTCGGTGCTGCTGATGAAGGAGCGCGGCGTCAGCCAGCTGCCGGTGCTCGAAGCGAACCGCCTCGTCGGCATCGTCACGGAGTCCGACCTGCTCGGCAAGCTCGTCGAAGGCCGGGCGAGCCTCTCCAGCTCGGTCGCCGAGGTGATGTTCCGCAAGGTGCGCACCGTGCACGAGAGCGACGACGCGGGCTCGCTGACCAAGCTCTTCGCCGAAGGCCTCGTGGCGCTGGTCGTCGGTGACGAGCAGCAATTGAAGGGCATCGTCACGAAGATGGACCTCGTCGACTACCTCACGCGCGGCGTCGACAAGAAGTAGGCACGGCGATGTCGCCGTCGACCGCCACGCTCGAGCCGGACGTCGAGACGCACGAGGAAGTGCGTCTCGCGCCGCGCTGGAAGGTGATCCTGCACGATGACGACATCACGACCTTCGAGTTCGTGATCGACCTGCTCGCGACGCTCTTCCGCAAGCCGCTCGCCGAGGCGGTCGCGCTCACGCAGGAAGTGCACGACTCCGGCTCGGCGCTGATCACCGTCACGTCCTTCGAGCACGCCGAGCTGTATTGCGAGCAGATCCGCTCGCTCGCGCGGCCGCGCGGCTTTCCGCTCGCCGCGTCGATGGAACCGGCCGACTGATTTCAGGCCGCTCGCCGCGGCCGCGTCGCGATCCAAGCCGCCGCGAGAATCGCTCCGCCGCCCGCAAACGTCGTCCAAGGCGGCACCGCGTCGCCCGCAATCGTCCACGCGAGCAACAGCGTGAAGAGCACCTCCGACAGCCCCGTCACGGCCATCGCGACCGCTCCGCCGCGCCGGTAAGCGTTGGTGTTGAGGATTTGGCCCGCCGTGCCGAGCAACGCGGTGAGCCCGAGCAGCACGAGGTCGCGCTCGGTCCACTGCAAGCCGCCCGTCGCGAGCTCGTGCACGACAAACGGAGCCGTCGCAAACGCGACAAACGCCATGAAGAACGTGACGACGGTCAGCGGATGGTCCGTCGCCGCGAGCTTGCGCACCGACAGAAGCGCGAGCGCCGCCGTGCCGCCCGAGGACACCGCCACAGCGATCCCCCACACGCTCTCGCCACCTTGCGGACGCAGCGCGAGCAACGTCCCGACCGCGCCGACGGCCACCGCGACCTTCGCGCGCTTGTCGGGCCATTCGCCGAGGTACGGCCCCGCGAACACGAGCATCCACACCGGCGCCGCATGCCGCAGGAACGCGACCGTCGAGAGCGAACAACCCCCTTCGTGCAGCGCGACGAACTGCCCGCCGATCGACAGGAATCCGAACGTCGCGCGCGCGAGGTTCAGCTTCCACGAGTCCCAGCGCACGCCGCCGCTGACGCGCCGCAGCAGCACGAGGCACACGCACAGGCCGACGACGCTGCGCGCGAACAACGCTTCCATCGAGCCGACGCCCGGTGAGAGCAATTTCACGCACACGTACATGCCGGAGAACGCCAGGCTCGCGCCCAACGCGAGCTTGCGGGCGAGCGCGAGGTCCTCGGGCGGACGCTTCGGCGCGCTCATGAGCGGCGCGCGCCAGCTGGGCCGGCTCTCAGCACCGCAACGCCTCGCACAGCTCCGTCAGCGAACGCACTTCGAGCGCCGGCACCGCGTCGGAACGGCCCGGACGTCCGTCGCGATTGACCCACGCGACGTTCCAACCGTACTCGAGCGCCGGTCGCACGTCGTGGAACAGGCTCGCGCCGACGTGCAGGATGCGGGACTTGTCGCGCTTGCTGCGCTCGAGCGCCGCATCGAAGTGCGCGCGCGCCGGCTTGTAGGAACGCACCTGCTCGGCCGTCACGAAGAAGTCGACCTCGACGCCGATCGTCTGCAGGCTCTGGTAGAGCACGCGCGTCTCGACGTTGGAGAGCACCGCGAGCTGGTACAGCCGTCCCAGCCGCTCGAGCGCCGGCTTCGTCTCCTCGAACGGCGCCCACGAGCCCATGCTCTCGATGAATCGTCGCTCGTCCTCATATGTCAGCTCGCGCCCTTGCCGCGCGGCCGCCTCACGAAGCGACGCACCGAGCTTGACGCCGTAAGGCGCGTATCCGCGCGTGACTTCGATCTCGTCGAGCGCCTCGCGATCGTGCACGAGCTGGTCGAGCTCGCAGCCGCGCAGGCTCTCCAACGCCGCCGCCGCGTTGCGCACGCCGCCAGCCCAGTCGATCAGCGTGCCGTAGCAGTCGAGCGTGAGAAGCTCGAGGCGCGAGCGTTCGAGGCTGTTTCGCATGGCGCGCGCTCCGTCACTTTCCGAGCCCGAGGTCGACGAGCACTTCCGACACGCGCCGCGCCACGATCGCGTAGCCGCGCCCGTTGGGGTGATAGCGGTCGCCGCGGGTGAAGAGCTTCGTCGGCGGTTCGGTGGCCTGCGCCGTCGCGCGGAACTCGGCCGAAATGTCGAGGTACTTGACGCCCAGCGAGCGCGAGAGCTCCCCCAGCGCCTGACTCGGGCCTTCGATCGGCGTATCGAGGTACACCTGGCTCTCGTAGGGAAACAGGAATGTCACGAGGCTCGCGTTCGCGTCGCGACACAGGCGCACGATCTCCGTCATTCGCTCGCGCTCGCCGCCGAGCGCGTCGATGTTCTCGCCCTGCGCCGCGGCGACGCTGCGCGCGATCTCCTCGACCTGCTGCAGGTCGCGCTCGCGATTGACCTCGTAGTACGTCGCACGCGCCCAGCGGAACAGCGCGAGCTTGCTCAACTGCGCCTTCATCTCCCACGAGAACTTCGAGCGCAGGTTCTGCTTGTTCTGATAGACGACCTTGTCGACCTTCGCGAGCACGTTCGGAAAGTCGTTCAGGCAGAAGCCGATGACGACGGCGTGCGGCCTGAGCTCGAGCGCCTGCGTGCGCAGCACCTCGAGGTAGTCGCGCGACGCGTAGCCGTTCACGCCGAGGTTCACGACGTGCACGTTGCGCGAGGGCCCGAGCTTCTCCTGCAGCACGCGCTCGAGCTGCCTCGGCCAGCACTCCGCCTCCTCGACCCCCTTGCCGAACGTCGTCGAGTCGCCGATCGCCACGATCCGCAGCTCGTCCTCCGCGAACGTCGGCTCGAACTCCGGCCCGCGCCAACCCTGGCGGTTGATGCCGTAGAACGTGCCGTCCCACTGAACCTGCGCGCGCGGCCGATGCACGTGCGGCAGGTTCTCGACCTCCTTGTAGGGCGAGATGTCGTACCAGCGGAAGGCGCCCGGTTCCGACACGCGCGCCGCGAGCTCCGCCAGCGCGAGGAGCACGAACGTCGACACGGCCATCACGGCCAGCTTGCGGCAGATCGCGAGCATCCTCGGCATTCGACACCTTCGCGCGGGCCGGAGCAAGCGCGCGAGTGCGCTCAGAAGAGCTCCTGCTGCCCTTCGTGTCGTGTGCAGGACTGCAGTTGCGGGTAGGCGTGCACGAGCTCGCCCGGCGCGAGCACGGGATGCCCACGCAGCCGTGCGAGCAGCTGCAGCGCGTTCACCACCGCCTTGCCCGTGAAGTGGTTGTTCGTCACCACGTACGTCTCGTCGTGCTCCTGCGCAATTTCCTTCGTGCGCGCCGCGACGGCGTCCATCTGGCGCTCGTCGTACAGATAGTCGTACTTCTGGTCGCGCGTCGCTCGCGCATCGAACCACGCCTTCGAGTTGCGGCCGTGCAGCCGGTAGTAGCCGAGCGGGCCGACCGGCGCAAAACGCTTGGGCGGATGGCTCCACGAGGCCGGCAAGTCGATGTGCGCGAGCGAGAAGCCGAGGCCACGCAGCGTGGCGAGCGACGGAGGCGTGAACCAGCTCGCGTGGCGCAGCTCCAGCACCAGCGGCAAGTCGGCAAACGCGTGGCGCAGCCGCGAGAGCCTCCGCGCCTCGGCGACACCTTGCTGGAACGTCGCTGCGAACTGGATCAGGAGCGCGCGCAACCTTCCCGTCGTCGAGATCGGCTCGAGCGCGTGAAGGAACTCCTGCGCCCGCGCGTGCAGCGCTCCGTCGTCCGCGGTGAGCTCCGAATGCGTGAAGTCGCGGTGCAGCTTGGCCGTGAGCACGAAGTTCGGCCGCCCAGCGAGCAGGCGCTGCCACGTCTCGACCATCTCGCGCGCCGGCACCGCGTAGAACGTGCTGTTGACCTCGACGCAATCGACGAAGTGCGCGAGATGGCGCAGCGGGTGGAACGACGCGGGCTTGTGGCGCGGGTACACCACACCTTCCCAGTCCGCGTAGGACCAGCCCGCTGTCCCGACGCGGATCAAAAGTCCGGCTCCCGGCCCAGGCGCGCAAAACCCGCGCGCTCCGCGGCGAACAAGCCCTCGCGGATCGCCGCCGCCGCGCGCTCGAGCTCCGCATCGCCGCCCG
>JABWBL010000136.1 GCA_013360535.1 Planctomycetaceae bacterium | reverse complement strand
CGGCGACGGCGCGCGCAGCGTGCGTGTCGAGCGCGAGCCCGAGGATGCGCGCGGAACGCTCGAGGATCGCGACCAGATCCTCGATCGGGTACGGCGCGAGGCGCTCGAGCAAGCCGAAGCGGCCGCGGAAGGGCGCGGAGAGCAGGCCCTCGCGCGTCGTGGCGCCGACGAGCACGAAACGCTCGAGCTTCAACGGCAGTACACGCGCGTTGGGCCCTTGGTCGAGCGTGAGGTCGACGGCGAAATCTTCCATCGCCGAGTACAGGTACTCCTCGACGGCCGCGGGCACGCGGTGGATCTCGTCGATGAAGAGCACGTCGCCGCGCTTGAGCTGCGTCAGGATCCCGACCAGGTCGCGCGCGCGCTCGAGCGCGGGGCCGGTCGTCGAATGCAGCGTCGTGCCGAGCTCGATCGCCATCAGCTTGGCGAGGCTCGTCTTGCCCAGCCCCGGCGGCCCGGAGAGCAGCACGTGGTCGGGGGTGTCCTTGCGCGCCTTGGCGGCGGCGATCGCCACGCGCAGGTTCTCGAGCGTCTGGCGCTGGCCGACGAACTCGTCGAAGCGCTGCGGCCGCAGCGTGTTCTCGAACTCGAGCTCGCGCACGACCTCGGGTGCCCCGAGCAGCGCCTCCAGCTCGCCCCCGCGGGTCCCGTGGAAAATCGACGGCTTGCTGCCGCCCGGATCCGCTCGCTCCTGCCCTTCCCCCTCGCTCATGGGGCGTAGGGTAGCCCGCCGCGGCGGCGGTCCGAAGGGGCGCGAGCCCCAAGACTTGGCGTTAGGGGAGCTTTGGCGGGCGCCCGGGTGGTGGGGACCCCAAGGATTCCTGAGGCGGGATGGTGTCCAATCGGCGGAGCTTCGGTACAACCTCCGTTCCAATCTGTCTCCTCGAGCCCCTCCCCCGGGGCCCGGGGGCCCGGCGGTGTTCCTCTCGCGCGTCGAGCGGGATGCCGAGGGGTGGCTCGTCCCACCTCACGCGAGGCCCGCTTCCGCTGGAAGCGCCGCCGCGCGCGAGCGAGCTGCTCGATCCGCGTGCCTCGGGCCTGCGAGTGGAGGCTCCCAGTCTCCCGGCGTGGCGCGTCCCCGCCGCCGACGCACGCTCTTCAGTCCGACCCTTCTCCTTCGCACCACCGAGCTTCGATGCACCGCCACTTCACCCGGTCGATCGCTCTCGCTTCCCTGATTCTCGCCGGCTGCGGTTCCGGCGGCGGCTCCGGCAGCGGCGCCGCGGCCCAGATGAACCTGCTCGAGGCCTCCAACGGCTTTGGCCTGCTGCTCCCGCACCAGGTGCGCAAGGCCGACGCCAACGGCAACCCGACGCAGCAGGTCGTGCTGATCCGCAACTTCGGGGACCTGACGAACAACGTGGGCCCGTTCAACCCGATCCTGCCGACGACCGAGTGGCCGATCGAGACACGGCTGCCCAACGGCGAGCTCGGCAACCACTACTTCTACGCCGAGTTCAGCCAGCCGATCGACCTGTCGACGGCGCTCAACCCGACTCCGGCGGGCCAGTCGAGCTTCGGCCTCTCGGGTCCGATCACCGTGCTCGAAGTCGACCCGCTCACCGGGCAGTCGCAGCCGATCCCCGGCCGCGCCTTCATCGGTGGCGCGACCTACGCCGGCCTGCCGACGGGCTCTCCGCCGGAGCTCCCGCTGCAGCAGTGGGTGACGCTCGACTCGAGCGGCAAGCCGGTGGCGAACCCCGCCTTCGACAACGACCAGAACGGCATTCCCGACGGCCTCGGCTTCCCCGGCACGCAGAGCGCGGCGACCTTCGGTGGCGCGTCCAAGCTCTGCAGCCCGAACACGTTCGTGTTCATCCCCGACACCGACGGCGACCTGACGACCCTCGAGACGTTCCCGACCGGGCGCCAGATCGTGATGCGCGTCACGCGCGCCCTCGGCTCGCAGAACGGCCGCAAGCTCGAGCGCCAGTGCGTCGCGAGCTCGACGGTCGGCGTCGACAACCTGCCGCCGGAAGTGGCGACCACCCCGCCGCCCAACGCGATCCCGGTGACGAGCCCGAGCTTCGGCGACAACGACGTCGACCCGGCGACCTCGATCCTCGTCGAGTTCACCGAGCCGGTCCAGCCGACCACGCTCGGCTCGTTCCCCACCGTCGTCCCGCCGGTGGTGAGCCCGTCGGTCGCGCTGACGTTCGGCCCCGCGAACCAGCAGACGCAGGTGCCTTACACCTGCCTGCCGCTCTCGGTCTACGACCTGACGAAGTGGGAGCTGTACCCCAGCTTCGGTTTCCCCGGCAACGGTCCGGCGACGCAGAACTGTGGCACGTTCAACACGGTCGCGGTGACGTTCGCGCCGGTGCAGATTACCGACTTCGCCGGCAACTTCAACCAGACCGGCGCCGCGACGCAGTTCACGACCGGCGAAGGCCCGGGCCTCGTCAACGCGCCCGTCGTGCCCGACGTCGTGTACGTCGGACGCGTCGGCGCCACGCCGGGCGTCTCGGTGGTCGACCTCAACGGCTACGGCCAGTCGACGGGCGACCCGCAGTTCGACTTCAGCTACCAGACCTTCCCCAAGGGCTGGTCGAACTTCCCCAACAACCCCAACCTGATCCAGTACGGGCCGACGATGTACCCGCCGCTGTTCCCGGGCACCTGCACGGTGGACGGGGGCTCGTCGGGCGCGTTCACGCTCACGCGCGACACGTCGCTCAACGACCTGCTGCTGCGGCCGCCGTTCATCACGACGGTGGGGGAGATGGCGCTCGGGCAGTCGCTCGACCTCGTCTACCACAACGGCAAGGACTCGACCGGCTGCCGCTTCTCGGGCGGCAACTTCTGCTCGATCAACGGCAAGAAGGTCATCCGCACCTCGTTCAACACCTCGCAGACGATCGGTCCGCCCCTGCCCAACCAGGCGCCGGCCGCGATCGTGCCCGGTGGCGCGAACCCGGTGTCGTTCGCCCCGCACCCCAACCCGCCGCCCCTGCGCTTCCCGCCGCTGTGCCTGCAGCCCTTCATCGGTGGCGAAGAGCCGACCTCGATCTTCACGGCGACGCCTCCGGGCGCGGGCCTGGGCTTCGCGAACCTGCTGGTCCCCGGCAACCCGCTGCGCCAGTTCGACCTGCCGCCGACGGGCATCGCCGCGCAGTTCCAGAACGCCTTCTTCGAGGGGCCTGACCGCATCATCCTGACGACGTCGGGCGCCTGCCTCGACTACCAGTACCGCCAGCAGGTCGGGCACTTCATGTACATGCTCGACCGCGCCCGGCGCGAGGTCGTCGTGCTCAACTCCAACCGCATGACGGTGCTCGATCGCATCCCGTGCGCGGACCCGACCGACATCACGGTCGCTCCGAACCTGGACTTCATGGCGATCACCAACCAGAACGCCGACACGGTCACGTTCATCGACATCGACCCGGCGTCGGCGACGTTCCACAAGGTGATCAAGGTGACGCCGGTCGGCCGCAGCCCGCGCGGGCTGTGCTGGGATCCGGGCAACGAGGACATCCTCGTCTGCAACGAGGAGGACGGCTCGCTCTCGATCATCTCGGCCTTCACCTTCGAAGTGCGCAAGACGATCTTCGGCAACCTCGAGCGTCCCTTCGACATCGCGGTGCAGCAGCGCCAGACCGGCTTCGGCTTCAACCGCGGCGTGTACTTCGCGTGGATCCTCAACCGCAATGGCGACCTGACGACCTTCGAGTCCGGTCCCAACGGCGTCAATGGCTGGGGCTATGACGACACGGTCGGCGTCTCGCCGTTCCAGTTCGTCAACCCCAAGAAGATCGCGCTCAACTACGAGTACCTCGGCGGCTCGATCTGGGTCGTCCACGAGAACCCGCTCAACGAGTCGGGCGCTCCGACAGGCGAAGTCGGCGGCGCGGTCACGCGCGTCGACATCACCAGCGGTGCCACGGGCCTGCTGCCGCTCGGCGGCTTCCTGGGTTTCACCAACCCGCAGTTCCGCGACATGAGCACGAAGGTGATCACCTCGATCGGGCCCAGCCAGCTGACGGGGGTGCCGGTCGACATCGCCTTCGACGAGCTCAACAACCTTGCGGCCTCGCAGAACCTGCAGTCCAACTACGGCGTCGGTCAGGGCATCCTGATCAACGGCAAGGCGGCGGTTCGGGCCGGTGGTCAGGCGGCGATCTTCCCCGACTACATGTTCCTCGCGGTGCCGACCTCGAGCGAAGGGCCGGGCGTGATCGACGTGATCGCGCTGTCGAGCGGCTTCGCGCGCTTCGACACGGACAAGTACGAGCCGGGCGTGCAGTCGATCCCCTGTTCGGGGGCGCGCTTCCTCGCCACGTACTTCCGCCAGTAGGCGCAGCTGCTCGGAAGCGCACGCAAGTGTGCGCTAGCCGATCGCCCGGCGCGCGCTCCCCAAGTGGGGGCGCGCGCCGGTGCGCTTCCCGCTCGAGTGGCGCAAGTCCTTTTGCAGCGGCACTTTCCGGCGGACGCGCCCACTCCGCGCTGGCCTTGAGCGCGCGCCGCGGCACGGCACTTGACGCCCTCTCCACGTGGCCGCGCGTTCGAACCCCGAGCCCGCGCTCCTCCTTGCCCCCAAGGGAGCTGCTGCGGACGCGAAAAAAGGTGCATCCTCCGCACGTTGGCGCACTACACTACGCGCCCCCCACAGTGTGCGGTCGGCTCCCGGCCCCCTTTGTCCCGATTGCGAGTGATCCAGACCTCATGAACCGACGGCTGGCTTGGTCTTTGGTGGTTCCCGTGGTTTTCGTCGCCTCCTGCGGAAGCGGTGGCGGCGGAGGCAGCTCCGGCGCCGCGTCCCAGATGGATCTGGTCGAGGTGTCCAACGGCTTCGGCCTGATGCTGCCGCATCAGGTCCGCAAGGCGAATGCGCAGGGGCAGCCGACCGCGGAAATCGTCCTGATCCGCAACTTCAACGACCTGACGAAGAACGTCGGGCCGCTCAACCCGATCCTGCCGGTCACGGAGTGGCCGGTCGAAGCGCGCCTGCCCAACGGCGACGCGGGCAACCACTTCATCTACGCCGAGTTCACGCAGCCGATCGACATCTCGTCGGTGCTCGATCCTTCGCCCGCGGGTCAGGCCAACTCGGGCCTGATCGGTCCGATCACGGTGCTCGCGATTGACCCGAGCACGGGCGAGGCGGTGCCGGTGGTCGGCCGCGCGTTCATCAACGGCCAGACCTACGCCGGTGTCGATCCCAACACGCCGACGACCCTGCAGTTCCTGCAGTGGGTGACGCTCGACGTCAACGGCAAGCCGATCGCCAACCCGGCCGTCGACATCAACGGCAACGGCGTCGCCGATGGCCTCGGTTTCCCCGCGACGGAGAGCACCAACGGCTTCACCGGCGCCGCCAAGCTCGTCAGCCCGAACTCGTTCGTGTTCGTGGCCGACACCGACGGCGACCTGCGCACGTACGAGGAGTTCCCGACCGGCCGCCAGATTCGCCTGCGCGTGACGGGAGCGCTCACTGCCGCCAACGGCAACCAGCTCCTGCGTCAGGTCGTCGCCAGCGCCACGGTCGGTGCCGACACGCTGCGGCCGGAGATCGCCACGACGCCGCCGCCGAACTCGATCCCGCAGACCAGCCCGGCCTTCGGCGACACCGACGTCGATCCGCAGACCAAGATCCTGGTCGAGTACACCGAGCCTATCCAGCCTTCGTCGCTGGGCTCCTTCCCGACCGTCAAGCTGCCCGTGGTCAGCCCCGCGGTCACGCTCGTCTTCGGCCCGACCAACCAGCAGACGCAGGTGCCCTACACCTGCCTGCCGCTCTCGGTCTACGACCTCTCGAAGTGGGAGCTCACGCCGACCTTCAACTTCCCCGGCAACGGTCCCGCGTCGCAGGCCTGCGGCACGTTCAACCGGGTGACGATGTCCTTCGTCGCTGGCCAAGTCCGCGACTTCGCGGACAACACCAACGCGCTGAGCGCCTCGAGCGACTTCACGACCGGGGAAGGTCCCGGCATCGTCAACGCGCCGGTCGTGCCGGACGTGATCTACGTCGCGCGCGTCGGTGCCACGCCGGGCATCTCGGTCATCGACCTCAACGGCTTCGGCCAGTCGACGGGCGACCCGCAGTTCGACTTCAGCTACCAGACGTTCCCCAAGGGCTGGTCGAACTTCCCCAACAACCCCAACCTGATCCAGTACGGCCCGACGATGTTCCCGCCGCTGTTCCCCGGCACCTGCACGGTGGACGGGGGCTCGGCCGGCGTGTTCACGCTGACCAAGGACTCGTCGCTGAACGACCTGCTCGTCCGCCCGCCGCTGATCACGTCGGTCGGCGAGATGGCGCTCGGTCAGTCGCTCGACACCGTCTACCACAACGGCAAGGACTCGACGGGCTGCCGCTCCGGCGGTGGCAGCTTCTGCGCCGTGACGGGCAAGAAGGTCGTGCAGACGGCCTTCCAGACGGGCCAGACGCTCGGCCCGCCGACGGGCAACCAGCTGCCGGCCGCCAACGTCCCCGGTGGCGCGAACCCGGTCTCGTTCGCTCCGCACCCCAACCCGCCGGGCCTGCGCTTCCCGCCGCTGTGCCTCCAGCCCTTCATCGGCGGCGAAGAGCCGACCTCGAAGTTCACGATCGACCCGCCGCCGCCGGTGGGCAAGGGTCTGGGCTTCACGAACCTGCTGGTGCCCGGTGACGCGATGCGGCGCTTCAACGCTCCGCCGACGGGCATCCTGGCGCAGTTCCAGAACGCGTACTTCGAAGGCCCTGACCGTCCGATCGAGCTCACTTCGGGCAACTGCCTGAACTACATGTACCGGCAGCAGATCGGGCACTTCCTGTACATGCTCGACCGCGCGCGCCGCGAGATCGTGGTGCTCAACTCCAACCGCATGACGGTGATCGACCGCATCCCGGTCGCGGACCCCACCGACATGACGATGGGCCCCAACCTCGACTTCATCGCGATCTCCAACCAGAACGCCGACACGGTCACGTTCGTCGACATCGACCCGGCGTCCTCGACCTTCCACCAGGTCGTCAAGGTGACTCCGGTGGGTCGTGGCCCCCGCGGCCTCGAGTGGGATCCGGGCAACGAGGACATCCTCGTGTGCAACGAAGGCGACAGCTCGCTGTCGGTGATCTCGGCCTTCACCTTCAACGTGCGCAAGACGGTGTTCGGCAACCTGAGCGCGCCGTTCGACGTCGTGATCTCCCAGCGCCAGCAGGGCTTCGGCTTCCTGCGCAACGTCTACTTCGGTTGGATCCTCAACCGCAACGGCGACGTGACGATCTTCGAGTCGGGTCCTAACGGCGTGAACGGCTGGGGCTTCGACGACACGATCGGCGTCTCGCCGTTCAGCTTCACCAACCCCAAGAAGATCGCGCTCAACTACGACTACCTCGGCGGCTCGGTGTGGATCGTCCACGAGAACCCGCTGAACTCGTCGGGCCAGTGGAACGGCGAGATCGGTGGCGCCATCACGCGCATCGACGTCAACTCCGGTTCCTTCGGACCGCAGTCGCTCGGTGGCTTCCAGGGCTTCATCAACCCGCAGTTCCGCGACATGAGCCTCAAGGTGAAGACCTCGATCGGGCCCACGCAGCTGACGGGCGTGCCGGTCGACATCGTGTTCGACGAGCTCAACAACCTCGCCGCCGCGGCCAACTTCACCACGCCCTACGGCGTCGGCTCGCCGATCCTCATCAACGGCAAGTCGGCGGTGCGCACCAACGGCAACGCGATCGTGCAGACGTCCTACCCGGACTTCATGTTCGCCGCGATCCCCAACTCGACCGAAGGCCCGGGTGTGATCGACGTGATCTCGATCACCAGCGGCTTCACGCGCTTCGACACGGACGAGTACGTGGCCGGAACGCAGTCGATCCCGTGCGCGGGCGCCCGCTTCCTCGGCTCGTACTTCCGCCACTAGCCGGCGCGCGCGGCCCGCGGGCCGCGTGAGCCTCGAACCTCGCCCGCTCGGCCGAATTGGGCCGGGCGGGCGAGTCTGCTTGAGGGAACGGTCGCGCACGCGGCATCGGCTCGCC
>JABWBL010000135.1 GCA_013360535.1 Planctomycetaceae bacterium | reverse complement strand
CTCCACGCGTGGCTCGCGGGCGCGGCGATCGTCGTCGCACGCGAGATCCGCGGACGCATGCGCTGGTGGGACGCCGCGCTCGCGCTTCCGTGGGCGAATCCGCGACATTCCTCGGCGTGGAGCCTCGGCAACGGCGAGCTTGCGATCCTGCTCGCGCTCGGTTCGACGACGCTGATGTACCTGTTCGGCTGTGGGCCACGCGCGTGCCTGCGCTCGCTCGTCCGATCGCTGCGCACGACCGACTCGCGCCGCGCGGCGCTCGCCGTCGTGCTCGGCGTTCTCCTGTGGGTGCGGCACGTCGGACCAGCCTGGATTCCGCCGGACATCGGACTCGATCCGTCGTGGGAGTACGCGTACTCGCACTTCGCCACGCACGGGCTGCAGGCCGGGGTCGATTACGTCTACACGTACGGCCCGCTGTCGCACTTTCCGATCGGCGCGTTCGATCCCGACCTCGACTGGACGCGCCGGGTGCTGTGGGAGGGGCTGGTCGAGCTCGGTGGGGCGCTGCTGGTCGCGCTCGCGCTGGTGCGCGTCGGCACCTGGCTCGAAGGCACGCTCGTGGCGCTGCTCGCGCTCTTCCTCGGGCTGCAGACGGACTCGTGGGGGAGCCTCGTGTGCATCGCGGCCGCCGTCGTGGGCATCCGCAACGCGCACTCGGGCTGGCTGCGCGCGTTGTGCCTCACGCTGCTCGCGACGCTGAGCCTCACGAAGTTCACGCTGCTTCCGCAGGCCTGGCTCGCGGCGCTCGCGATTTGCGCGACTCCCCTGGCGACGCGGTCCTGGTGGAGCGCCGCGGTGCGCACGCTGTTCTTCGCCGGCGCGGTGGCGTGCCTGTGGAGCCTCGCGGGTCAGTCTCTCCTCCACCTGCCGCGTTACGTCGCGAGCGGTCTGGAAGTCGCCGCTGGATACTCCGGTGCGATGTCGCGGCTCGAGTCCCATCCGGATTTCGCGGGATTCGGGCTCGGGGCGCTCGCTGCGCTCGGCCTCGTCGTGGTCCTGCGAACCCGTCCCGGGCCGTTCGCGAACGAGGCGCGGGCCAGCGCGCTCGTGGCGCTCGCGATCTGCGCCGCAAGCTACAAGTCCAACGTCGTCCGCCACGGTTTCGTGGGCTCGTTCGGTCTGGTGGTCCTCGTCGCTCCGTTCCTGCTGCCCGACCTGCGGGAGCCGGAGCTCTCACTCGAGCGCGTGCGAGGCTTGTGGCGTCGAGCGCGCGTTCTGCGAGCTGTGGCCGCCGTCGCGATCCTCGCTGTCGTCTGGCCGAAGGGCGAGCCGCTCGCGGCGGTCGCCACGCGCGCGAACTCGGACTTCCGGCGTTCCGTCGAGTGGCTGGCGAACGGGGAGCAAGTGCGCGAGCGGCTCGAGCTCGAGCTCGACCATGTGCGTTCGCGTTTCGACTTGCCCAAGGTGCGTGCGCTCGTCGGCGAGCGCTCCATCGACCTTCTGGGTGACGAACAGGGACTGCTCGTGCTCAATCGCCTCGAATGGCGGCCGCGGCCGATGTTCCAGGCCTACTCCGCGCATTCTGGCGCGCTGCGCGAGCGCAATGCGGAGTTCCTGCGCGGTTTCGATGCGCCGGACTTCCTGCTGCAGCGGCTCACGGCCATCGACAGCCGCTACGCGCCGTGCACGGACACCGAGGCGTTCGTCGAGCTGCTCGTGAACTACAGTCCACGCTTCGCCGAGCGCTCGTTCCTGCTCTGGGAACGCAAGCCTGCCTCGGAGCGGCGAGCTCTTGCGCGGAAGGATCTGCTCGAGCGAGACCTCGCGTTCGGCGAGTGGCTCGACCTCACGGAGTGGCACGGGCAGGACCTCGGCTTTTCCGTGCAAGTCAATGCGAGCCTCCAGGGCCGCGCCCGTGCGGTGCTTGCCGCCGCGGCGCCCGTGCAGCTCGAGCTCCACCTCGACGACGGTCGTGTGCACTCCTTCCGCATGTTCCCGTCCCTGCTCGAGCACGAGCTTCCCCTGAGTCCGACGTTCGTCGGCCAGCAGGAAGTCATCGAGTGGGCGCTCGGGAATCCGGTGCGGCCGAAGGCGCTCCGTGTCGTCGCGGCGCCCGACTACGCAGGCGACTTTGCACCGACGGCGCGCGTGAGGCTCACGCGCCTCGAAGGACTTCCGTCGCGCGCCTTCGCGGGTGAACCCGACGAGCTGCGCTGGTCGATGTTCACGGAGCGCCCCACGAGCGTCCGCGCGAGCCCGCACCTGCGGCGCGAGCGTTTCGGCGAGCGCGAGACGCTGGTCGTCTACGCGCCCTCGGAGCTGCGCTTCCGGGTCGAGCCGGGTCGCTACCGGCTGCGCGCGCTCGTCGGCGTCGGCGAGTGGAGCTGGAAGTCCTCCGAGCGCACTGACGGATTCTCCGTCGAGGCGCGCTTCACGGGCCGCGACGAGCCGCTGTGGCAGCACAACTTCGATCCGGCGCAGCGCGAGGAGGACCGCACTCCACGCGTCGTTCAGGCCGTCTTCCGCGCGCGCGAGGCGGGTGAAGTCGTGCTCTCGACCTCACCCGGCCCACGCGGAGACATCACCGGCGATGCCGTCTGGTGGACCGCCGTGGAGCTCGTGCCGCTCGAGGCGCGCGAGCGCTGAGCTTCGGGCTCAGATCGTCCCGGCCGCGATCGCCTCGCGGATCCACGGGATGACCTCGTCGAGCACGGTCTCGAGGGGAGTGTTCGCCTCGAACCCGAGCAGGCGCTTCGCCTTGTCGGTGTTGGGCACGCGGTGCGCGACGTCGTGCGCGAAGCCAGGGTCGCTGACGTAGCGGAACGGCTTTGAGGGCCCGTGGACCTTCTTCCAGATCATCTCGGCGAGCTCGAGCACCGTCGTCGCGCGCGGCGTAGAGACGTTGAAGTCCTCGTGCAGCGCGGCCGGGTGCTCCATGCACACGCGGATGCCGCGCGCGACGTCACCGCCGTACGTGTAGCAGCGCACCTGCTGGCCGTTGCCGAGGATGTGCAGCGGGTCCTGCCCACGCAGGATCTTCTGCACGAGGTCGGGCACGACGTGGCTCAGCGCGAGCTTGACGTTGCCGCTCATCACCTCGTGCTCGCCACGCGCGCGGCTCTCGCCGATGCCGACGCAGTTGAACGGCCGCACGATCGTCGTCGGCAGGCCGTACTGCTCCTTCGCGCCCTTGGCGAAGTACTCGCAGGCGAGCTTCTGGAAGCCGTAAGTCGAGAACGGCGGCGCGCAGCGCAGTTGCTCGCCCTCGGGCGTGGGGAACACCGTGGCGTTCTCGTACACCATCGAGGACGAGAGCAGCGTGACCTTCTTGAGCTTGCCCGTCGCCTTGCGCGCCCAGATCGCGGCGTCGTAGGCGGCGGCGACGATGCGCTCGTTCTCGGCGATCAGGTCGTAGGCGTACGTGTGGAAGTACGAGATGCCGCCGATCATCGCCGCCGCCGCGACGAAGTGGTCGCAGTCGGCGAGCAGGCCCTTGAGCAGGCCGGAGTCCTTCGCATCGCCCTCGACGAGCAGGAAGCGCTCGTGGCGGTCGTAGCTCTTCGTGACGCGACCGTACTTCGAGAAGTTGTCGAGGCCGACGACCGTGTGGCCTTGCGCGAGCAGCTCCTCGACGAGGTAACCGCAGATGAAACCGTTGGAGCCGGTGACGAGGACCTTCATACGACGGAGATTCCGACCTTCGTGATGTTCCAGATGTCGACGACCGTCTTGCCCTTGAAGTCGGCCGAACGGTATTCGGTGTGGGGCGTGCCGACGAACAGCAGGTCGCAGCGCTCGACCGCCTCCTCGAACGGCACGAACCGCTCGTCGACGACGAACGGGTCGCTGCAGAGCACCTCGCGGCATTCGCGCTCGAGGATCTTCTTCAGCTTGTAGGAGAGCGACTCGCGCGGGTCGTCGCTGTCGCCCTTGAAAGCCATGCCGATGACGCCGACGGTCATGTCGCGCAGCGGCCAGCGCAGCAGCGCGCGCCGCACGACGTAGTTCGGCAGGCCCTCGTTCACGAGCATCGCCGAGTGGCCGAGGAAGAACGCGTTGTTGTGGAACGACGCGATCTGCATCGTGTCCTTGAACAGGCACGGCCCCGCGGCGAAACCGGCCTTGGGGAAGGCCTTGGCGCGCGGGTACTTCTCCGTCATCGCCCGGTGGATCTCGTAGAAGTCGAGTCCGTACTCGTTGGCGATCATGTAGAACTGGTTCGCCGTCGCGAACTGGATGTAACGCCACGTGTTGTTGAAGAGCTTGGTCAGTTCGGCGGCGAGCGGCGCCATCTCGATCACGTCGGAGGTCAGCGTGCGGAAGAGCTGCGCCGCGCGCGCGCGCGCCCGTTCGCTCGTGCCCGACACGATCTGCGGCAGCGTCGAAATCTCCTCGAGCGCCACGCCTTCCGCCACGCGCTCCGGACAGAACGCGACGTCGACCTCGATGCCTTCGCGCACGAGCGCCGCCGCGATGCGCTCGGTCGTCCCCGGATAGACCGTGCTGCGCAGCACGAGCAGCTGCCCCTTGCGCAGGAACGTGCGGTCGGCCGCGATCAGGTCGTCGTAGACCTCGAAGCGCGGGTTCAGGTGCTCGTCGAGCGGCGTGCCGATGACCGTGATGACGATCTCGGCCTGCTCGAGGCAACCCTTGTCCGTCGTGCAACGGAACGAGCCGTCGGCGAGCACCTTCGGCAGCAGCTGATCCGCGCCCTTGTCGACGAACGGCATGCGCCCCGCGTTCGTCTCGGCGACCTTCGTGGCGTCGATGTCGAGCCCGACCACGCGGTGCCCCGCGCGCGCGAGCGCGAGCCCGAGCGGAAGCCCGACGTGCCCGCAGCCTCCGATGATGACGATCTCGCTCATGGTTGGTGGGCAATTATCCTACGCGCTGGAGCGGCAGTGCGGAGCGGCTCGCGTGCGCGATCGAGAATACGGAGCCAGAGCAATCTTTTCTGCAAGCTGCGGCCTGCGTCGGCGGCAACGCCGTCGTCCAGGGCCGCAGCTTGCAGAAAAGATTGCTCTGGCTCCGTATTCTCGATCGCGCATCCAATGGCCACGCTCCTCGCCTCGACCTTCGTGCTCGCCGTGCAGGACCTCGAACGCTCCGTGCGCTTCTACGTGGAGCAGCTCGGCTTCACGGAGGACCTGCGCGTCGACGGCTGGTCCTTCCTCTCGCGCGGCGCGGCCAAGCTGCGCCTGGGCCACTGCCCCGACTCGCTCCCGATCTCGCAGGCGCAGGACCACTCGTGGTTCGCCTACCTGCACGTCGACGACGCGCGCGCGTTGCAGGCCGAGCTCGCGGCGAAGCGGGTCGAGTTCTGGCTTCCGTTGCGCGACCTGCCGTGGGGCATGCGCGAGTTCGCGATCGTGACGCCCGATGGCCACCGCATCGTGTTCGGGCAAGAGCTCTAGCGACCTCAGCGGGGCAGGAGCGTGAGCGAGCGCAGGTTGAGCACGGCCTCGCCGGGCATGGAGAGCGCGCGCAGTTCGAGCACGTTGCGCTCGGCGGTCAGCGTGAGGGTGCCGAGCTCGACCTGACGGTATTGCTGCCAGCCGCCCGTGCCGGCGACGTCGAAGGTGATACGCGCGTCGCCGCAGGCGAGCGTGCACTTCGCACCCGCGGACTCGTCCTTGCACGCGAGCTCGGCGACGACGCGGTAGGTGCCGGCGCGCTGGCCCGCGATCGGCCAGCTCGCGAAGGCGCTCGCGTCGATCCAGTAGCCGAGGTTGTAGCGCACGTCCTCGATCGCGCCGACCTGCTCGACCTTCAGCGACGGGCCAGAGAGCGTCGCGTCGAAAGGGAGCAGCGTGAGCGTTCCGTCCGCCGCCGGCGTCACCGCGAACGGCAGCGCCTCGAACGTGCCGTCGAACGTGAGCTTCAGCACCGAACACGCGGCGTCCGGTGCGTGCTTCGGCAAGAAGAGCTCGAGCCCGAGCTCGTCCTCGCGCGTGCCGAGCGACGCGAGTGGCTGCTCGAGCGTCAGGAACGACTTCAGCTTGCCCTTCACCGGAACGCGCAAGCGCCCGTCCGCCGGCCAGTCGAACACCATCAGGTAGAGCGTTGAACCCTTGCGCGTCGCGCGGCCCCACGGGAGGCGTGCGAACGGGCTCGCCTGCGTGCCGTGGATCGCCTCACCGTTCGTGCGCATCCACGCACCGAGCCCCCGCAGCGCGCGCTGCGCCGGCTCCGGCACGCGCCCCTGCGCGTCCGGCCCGATGTTGAGCAGCAGGTTGCCGCCCTTCGAGACGATGTCGCACAGGAGGCGCACGACGCTGCCCGTGTCCTTCCAGTTCGCATCGTGCGCGCTGAACCCGTAGCTCTCGTTGAGCGTGTGGTTCACTTCCCAGTCCATGCCCGGCAGCCCCGTCGGCGGCACGTACTTCTCGGGCGTGCCGTAATCGCCGAGCTTGTTCTCGAGGCCGAAGTAGAGCCGGTTGTTGACGACGATCCGCGGCTGCTTCGTGCGCAGAAGCGTGAGCAACTCCGTCGCGCCCCACGCTTCGCCTTGCCGCTCCGTGTCCGAGTAGTCGAACCAGATCGTCGCGAGCGGCCCGTAATTCGTGAGCAGCTCCTCGACGTGCCCGCGCATGTAGGCCTTGTACTTCGCGTGGTCGCGCGTGTGCGTCGGCTTCGGATACGCCGGCAGCGCCATCTCGTACGCATCGGGATGCTGCCAGTCGAGCAGCGAGTAGTAGAAGCCCGGCCGCAGTCCGCGCGCGCGCATCGCGTCGGCGAATTCTCGCGCGATGTCGCGGCCCGCGGGCGAGATGTTGGTGCCGCCGGCGACCTCGTTGGCGAGCGAGTACGGCTCCTTGGAGTTGAAGAGCGTGAACCCGTCGTGGTGCTTCGACGTCATCACCGCGTAGCGCATGCCCGCGTCGCTCGCGAGCTCCGCCCACGCCTCGGCGAAGCCCGGCTCCGGCTGGAACAGCGGCTTCATCTGCCGCGCGTACTCCGCGCACGGCACCGCGGCCCAATGCTGGATCCACTCCGCGTAGTGCTGCGGGTACACCTTGCCGTCCCACTTGCCTCCCGCCGGCGAATACAGCCCGAAGTGCACGAACATTCCCAGGCGCGCCTCGCGCCACCACGCCATGCGCTCGTCGCGATCGGCTTCCCACTGCGCGAGCACGGGCGCGGCTTGCGCCTGCGCAGGGACCATCGGTTGGGGGAGGACCAGCGCCAGCGTCGCGAGGGGGAGCATGGCCCCAAACCTATCCTCGCGCGCTCGTCGGACGGCGCATTCCGCTCGCCAAGAAAGCCGTTTTCCGTCGCGGGAACGGCCGGCGTCGGCATGGGGAGCACGTCGGGTTCGATCCCTTCCCGAAGGAGCTGCGATGAACGTGTCCAGGAACTGCGTGGTGTCGGGTTTGCGAGTTCTGGCCCTCGGCCTGCTGGCTTCGGCGGCGTCGGCCCAGTTCACTTGGCACGTCTCCGCGACGGCCGCCCCCGGCGGTGACGGGAGCGCCGCGGCCCCGTTCCAGACGGTGGTGGCCGCGCTCTCCAACCCGGAGCTCGAAGACGGGGACACGGTGCTCGTCGGGCCGGGCACCTATGACGGTGGATTGCTCCGGGCCGAGATCGTGCTCGAGTCCACCCACGGGCCGGCGGTGACGACGCTGCGCGCGCCCCTGCCGTCGCTGACGGCGGTCGAGTGCGACCTTTCGGACTGCACGGTGCGCGGCTTCACCGTGATCGGCGGCACGGGAGCGAACGCCGTCGCGGTCGCGATCTCCAACGGGCTGATCGAGCGCTGCGCCGTCGTCGGCGGTGGCCCGAGCCTGACGGGTTTCGGCGTGCGCGCCTGCAACGCGACGATCCGCAACTGCAGCGTCACCGGCTTCCAGATCGGCATCACGCCGGCGGGCTTCCCGTGCGTCCCGATCGTGCGCGACTCGATCGTCAGCGGCAACACGCTCGACCTCGACTGGGTCAACGTGGCCTACAGCTGCTTCGGGACGGCGCCGGGCTCCACGCTCGGGGCGGGCTGCCAGAGCGTCGCGCCGGGCTGGATCGGCGGG
>JABWBL010000134.1 GCA_013360535.1 Planctomycetaceae bacterium | reverse complement strand
CTCGCGCGCCTCGCGCCGCGCGAGCTCGGCCGCGACCTCGCACCGACGACGTTCGCGTGGATCGGCAGCCTGCAGGTGCTCGCGACCTTCGCGCTCTGGTCGCCGACTGGCAGCGTGCTGCACGAGGCCGACGGCGCGAGCCTGTGGCTTTTCCGCGCGCTGTTCGCAGCGAGCTGGCTGTTCCTCATCAAGGCGCTGAACGACGCTGGGCTCGGCCTGCAGACAGGTTCCATCGGTTGGACCGCGGTGCTCAAGGGCACACGCCCCAACTACGGCGACTTGCCGACCAAGGGCCTGTTCCGCGCTTGCCGCCAGCCGGTGTACCTCGGCTTCGCGCTCACCTTGTGGACCGGACCCGTGCACACGCTCGACAGCCTCGTGCTCGCGGTCCTATGGTCGCTCTATTGCGCGATCGGCCCGCTCCACAAGGAACGTCGTTATCTCCGCATCTACGGTCAGCGCTTCGAGAGCTACCGCTCCGGCGTGCCCTACATCCTGCCTCGACTTCGCCCATGAGAATCGCCTCCGCCGCCAGCGCTTTCCCCAAGTACTACTACGACCAGAAGACGGTGCAGGCGCGGCTCGAGCGCATCTGGGCGCACAAGCCGGAGATCGTGCGGCGCCTGCCCGCTCTGATGGACAACTGCGGCGTCGAGGGTCGCGCGTTTGCGCTCGAGATCAACGAGTACGAGAAGCTCGAGAGCTTCACGGACTTCAACGACCAGTGGATCCGCGTGGCGCTCGAGCTCGGGCAGGAAGCCGTGCAGAAGGCGCTCGACCGCGCGGGACTCAAGGCCGCCGACGTCGACCTGATCCTGTTCTCGACCGTGACCGGTCTCGCCGCGCCGTCGATCGACGCGCGCCTGTGCAACAAGATGGGTTTCCGCTCGGACATTCGCCGCATGCCGCTGTTCGGCCTGGGCTGCGTCGCGGGAGCCGCGGCGCTCGCGCGCGCGACGGACTTCGTGCGCGGCCGGCCGAAGGGTGTCGCGCTCGTGCTGACGATCGAGCTGTGCTCGCTGACCTGGCAACGCGACGACGTCTCGCTCGCGCACGTCATTTCCTGCGGCCTTTTCGGCGACGGTGCGAGCGCCGCGGTGATCGTCGGCGCCGAACATCCCGCGCGCGGCCTCACGGTCGTCGACACGCGCTCGGTGTTTTACCGCGACACCGAGGACGTGATGGGCTGGACCATCGGCGCGCACGGCTTCAAGATCGTGCTCTCGCCCTCGGTGCCCTCCGTCGCGAAGGAGCGTCTCGGCCCCGACTGCGCGAAGTTCCTCGCCGACCACAAGCTCACGCCGCAGGACATCTCGTTCTGGATCTGCCACCCCGGCGGCCCGAAGGTGCTCGAAGCCGCGCGCGACTCGCTCGGCCTCGACGACGCCGCGGTCGCGATCTCCTGGGAGTCGCTGCGCAACGCCGGCAACCTCTCGAGCGCGTCGGTGATGCTCATCCTCGAGCGCACGCTAGAGCAGCGCCCGCCGAAGCCCGGCACCAAGGGCGTCCTGCTCGCGATGGGCCCCGGCTTCTGCTCGGAGCTGCTGCTCCTGCAGGCCTGAGCGCGGTTCACCAGCCGACGCGGGCCTCTAGGGCGGCACTCAGGCTCGCGCCCGTACCGTCCACGTTGAGCGGATCGCGTTGCCAGAACTGCAGGCGCACGAGGTCTCCGATCTCGACGCCGCGCAGCCACATCTCCAGCGGCACCAGGCTGAAATCAAGCCTTCCGCTGCAGTCGTCGCCGCTCGCGCTTCCGCCGGCGTTCGTCGCCGGGCCACGGTGGAACGGAGGAGCGACACACAGGTAGCCACCGGCGAAAGGAACTTCCTGTCGCTGCGTGCCCCAGAGGCACAGGCCCGTGCGGCGGTTGAGCACGTTGGACGCCGCGATCGAGAGCACTTCGGCACCCGAGAGGCTCGCGACGCCGCTGAACGAGAGCTGCGGCACGCATCCCAACCCATTGGTCTTCGCGGTGCAGTATTCGATCGGTTCGGGCGTGACGGTCGACAGGATGACGACGCGCCCGCTGCGCTGGAAGGTGTACGGATCCTGCCCGTCGAAGGGAGTTCCGACGAGCGCTTCGGCGCTCCCGTTGCCGTCGAGGTCGCCGACGATGGCCAGCGCGCTGCCGAAGTCGTTGTCCAGCGTGCCGCCGGCGTCGTGGATCGTCCGGATGATGTTCGTGCCTCGGCACACGTACACCCGTCCAGGCTCGCTCGAGTAGTTGGATCCGACACCGACGAGAAACTCGTTCGCGACTCCGTCGCCGTCGAGATCGGCCGAGCGCGTGACCGTCGGCACGGAGTTTGGACCGAGCGTCAACGCGGTTCCGTTCTGCTCGGACGGCGCGCTTCCTCCGAAGCGACAGACGTACAACGGCGCCGCGAAGTAGCCCGGAACCGGCGGAATCAGGACCAAGTCCGGGATGCCATCGCCGTTGAGCTCCCCGACACACTGGAACGAGGTGAACTCCGTACCCTGCATCGTGTAGAGCGGGGTGAGAGTGGGCAGGGACAGCACCTCGATCCGGTTCATGATCTCGTTGAACCCGAAGATCTGGGACCTGAATGCGACGCCGAGGTCCTCTCGCGAGTCCCCGTTCACATCGCCCACCGACTCCAGGATCTGGCCCATGCGTCCGCCCGCCGTCGCTCCCGTTCGGGTGGCGAGGATCGCCCCGTCTGCGCCCGAGACGAACTGCACTCGACCGCGGTTCGAACTCCAGCCGGGGCTCGACACGGCGAAGTCGGCCCGTCCATCCCCGGAGATGTCTCCGAGCGCGAGGACGGACTGCCCCAGCTGCTCGAGGATCTGGGTGCCTTGCAGCACGATCAGCTGCTGCCCGGTGCTGCCGGAGTAGACCGACGCCCGTCCGTTGTGCGTGAAAATCGAGCTGCTTTCCGGAAGGCCGGCGATCAAGTCCAGCGTCCCGTCGCCGTCGCAGTCGGCGAAGTCGAAGTCCTTGATGCCATGCGGCGCGGCAAGCGGCGACGGGAACTCGCGCAGCAACGCCAGCGTCGCCGAGGAGTACACGCGGATCGAGTGTGCCGCGCTCGCGGCGAAGTCGGTTCGACCATCGCCATCGAAGTCCCCCACGCTGCGCGTGAGCTTGCCGAGCTCTTCGCCCGGATTGCCGTACCAGCTCGCGAGCGGCGCCTGCGCGTGCGCGGTCGAGCTCGCGAGCGACAGGAACACCATGGCGCAGGAGAGGTGCATGGAACTGGTCCCAGGAAGTGCGCGGTGGAGCATGGATTTCACCACCCGATCCGGATCTCGAAGGCGGAGCTGAGGCCGACGCCCGTTCCATCTACGTGCAGCGGATCGCGGTACCAGAACTGCGCGCGCAGCAGGTCGCCGACGTTCACGCCGTGCAGCCACAAGGTCGGGGCGCTGAACTGGAACTGCAGCCGCCCCGTGCAGTCGTCGCCCGCCGCGCTGCCTCCGCTGTTGGCCAAGGATCCCCGACGGAACGGCGCGGCCACACACAGGTATCCGCCCTCGAACGGCAACTCCTGTCGGTTCGGTCCCCACAGGCACAGCCCCGACTTGCGGTTGAGCACGCCGTCGACGGCGATCGTCAGCGACGAGGCCCCCGTCAGGCTCGCGGAACCCGTGTGCGAGAGGTTCGGCACGCATCCCAGCCCGTTGGGTTTCGCCGTGCAGTATTCCACCGGAGCCGGCGTCACCGCCGAGAGCAGCACCGCCCTTCCATCGCCGTAGGAGTGCAGCACTTCGCTCGCGTTCGGCGCGCCGACGACGAACTCGACGCTCCCGTTGCCGTCGAGATCCCCGACCGGCGCGAGCGACTGCCCGAAGGCATCGTTGAGCGAGTTCGTGGCGTCGTAGATCGTTCCGATCCGCTGGAGGCCACGGTAGATGCGTACTTCGCCCGGGGCGCTGAGGTACTCGTCGTTGACTCCGACGAGGATCTCCTGCGCGAGCCCGTCCCCGTCATAATCCGCCAGTCCGCTGAAACCGAGCTCGAAGGCCGGTTGGCCGATCGTGTCCGACGCGACGGCCCCCTGAATCCCGCCGCCGCCATAGAGAAGGCGAAACGTCGGATAGGTCCCCGGCCCGTGGGGCAACAGGATCATGTCGTCGAGCCCGTCCGAATTGGCGTCCCCCACGCAACCAAAACTGCGGAACTGCGGCGTGATCAGCGTGTGGAGCAACGTGTTGCTCTCCAGCGACCAGACCTCGATCTCGTCCGACAGGTAGGCCGTGGCGCGCAACGCAACCCCGAGCTCGCGACGCGCGTCGCCAGCGACGTTGCCCACCGAGGCCATCACCTCTCCGAAGCGGCGATAGGGTTGCGTGCCGGCGATCTCGAGCAGCGTGGTGCCGTTGGAGCCGGAGAAAACGCGAACCCGCCCCGTCGCCGAGTTCCACCCCGGACTGCTCACCGCAAAATCCTCGCGGCCGTCGAGCGTGACGTCACCGAGCAGGACGAGCGTCTCGCCGAAGCGCTCGGTCGGCGTGGTGCCGTGCAGCACGAGCAGCGGCTGCAGGTTGCGGCCCGAAATGACCCACACGGTTCCGCTGTCCGGCCCAAACGTCGACGTGCCCGGTGCGCTCGCGATCAGGTCCGGCCAACCGTCCCCGTTGCAGTCTCCGAACTCGAACACCTTGCCGAAGCCGCGCCCCGGCTGGGGCGCGACGAACGTGTGCAGGCTCGCGCGTGTGCGCCCGGAGATCACGCGAATGCTGTCGCGCTCCCCGAGCGCGAAGTCCGGCGTGCCGTCGCGGTCAAGATCACCGGCGCCGACGACCCGCTGCCCGAGTTGCCCTCCGCTCGTCCCGTTCCACTCGGCGAGCTCCGTTTGAGCGAAAGCGAACAGGGGAGTGAGCGCGGAAGCAAGCAGGACGAACCATCGACGCATCGGAGCGAGCCTCGGGAGCCTTGGGGGATGCCTCCGGGAGCACCGGAGGCGTTGTCTCCGATCCGAATTACAACTCGCGTGCCAGCGTCAGGCGCCGACGGCGCGCTGGGCCTCGCGGGCGGCGCAGTCGTAGTAGGCGTCGACGAGGCGGCGTACGCGCGGACCGACCTTGCCGTCGCCGAGCACCGCAGGGCCGATGCGAACGACCGGCACCGGGCCGCGTGCGGAGCTCGAGAGGAAACTCTCGTCAAAGCGCGCGATTTCGGCCACGGCAACACGCGCGCGGTGCACGCGGAAGCCGAGCTTCGGTGCGAGGTGCAGCAGGACGGCGAGCGTGATGCCTTCGAGCACGCCGTCGCCGGCGGTGACGAGCTCGTCGCCAGCGAAGAAGGCGAGGTTGGCGCTCGAACATTCGAGCACACGCTCTTCCTCGTCGACGAGCACGTGCTCGTACCGTTCCTGCGCGCCCAGCGGCAGCGGCTTGCGCTCGCGCACGAAGTCGGTCGTCTTGATCTTGGGCGCACGGCGGTGCAGGTGCGGCGCGAAGTCGAGCGTCACGCCCTCGCGCAGGAATTTCTCGGGCACGGGCACGAACGGCGAGAGCGCGATGAACATGTCGGCGCGCCGGCCTTGCACCTCGAACGGCTCGCGCAGCACGTCAAAACGCACGCGCGAGTCGGCGCCGGGATAGGCGCGCACGAGCGAGTCGAGCGCGGCACACAGGCGCGTGCGGTCGAGCTTGCGCGGCCAGCCGAGGCCCGCCATCGAGCGTTCGGTGCGCGCGAGGTGCTCCTCGAGCCACAGGAAGCGGTCGTGCCCGAACGTGCGCAGCGCGGAGTAGACGCCGCCGGGAAAACGCTCGAGCAGGTCGTGGACGTTGCCGCTGCCCGCCTCGACGGCGAGGGCGCGCGGGCCCGATTCGGTGAGCGCGTGGAGCTGCAGTTCGGCGGCCATGCGCGGCAGCGTATACGATCCCGCGATGCAACTCGCGCCCTCGCTGCTCTTGCTCGCGCTCGCCACCGCTTGTGTCGCGACGCCACCCGCCGATCCCATCGACCGCGCGCGCGCCCTGCACGCGCAGCTGCCCGTCATCGACGGCCACAACGACCTTCCCGGCCGTATCCGTGAGCGCACGCGCGTCAACTTCGACACGTGCGACCTGTCGAAACCCTGCCCGGAGTTCCACACCGACCTGCCGCGCCTGCGCACGGGTGGAGTCGGCGCGCAGTTCTGGTCGGTGTTCGTGCCCGCGAGCACGGAAGCGGGCGGTGACGCGCTCGAACGCACGCTCGAGCAAGTCGACCTCGTGCACCGCATGGTGCGGCAGTACCCCGAGTGGCTCGAGCTCGCGCCGACGGCCGCCGATGTCGAGCGCATCCGCACGCAGGGCAAGCTCGCTTGCATGCTGGGCATCGAAGGGGGCTACTCGATCGAAGGTTCGTTGCCCGCGCTGCGTTTGTTCCACCGCCTCGGCGTGCGCTACATGACGCTGACGCACACGCTCACGACGGCCTGGGCCGACTCCTCGACGGACGAGCCGCGCCACGGTGGCCTCGCACCCTTCGGTGAGGAGGTCGTGCGCGAGATGAACCGCATCGGAATGCTGGTCGACCTGAGCCATGTCTCCGACGACTGCGTGCGCGACGTGCTCGCGCTCTCGAAAGCGCCCGTGATCGCTTCGCACTCGTCCGCGCGCGCGCTCGCCAACCATCCGCGCAACCTCTCCGACGAGCTGCTCGCGGCGATCGGTGCGCACGGCGGCGTCGTGATGGTCAATTTCGGCTCAAATTTCATCGATCCCGTGTCGGCGGAGCAGGCGGCGCGCACGCTGGTCGTGCAGCGCGAGCTCAAGGCGCGCTTTCCCGACAAGGCCGACTACGACAAGGCGCTGGCCGAGTTCCGCGCGACGCTCGTGGCGAGCCGCGGCACCGTCGAGCTCGTCGCCGACCATGTCGAGCACATCGCACGCGTCGCCGGAGTCGAACACGTCGGACTCGGCTCCGATTTCGACGGCGTCGGCAGCCTGCCCGAAGGTCTCGACAGCGCCGACCTGTATCCGAACCTCACGCGCGTGTTGATCGAGCGCGGCTGGAGCGACGCCAACCTGCGCAAGCTGTGCGGCGAGAACGTGCTGCGGGTCCTGCGCGAGGCCGAACGTGTCGCGCGAGCGTCGAACTAGCGCACCACGACGCGCTGCCAGATCGAGAACGACTTGACGGCACCGTGATCGCCGCGTGCGGCGTCCCAGATCGCGAAGGCGGCGACGAGCGGTTCGCGGCCGAGCTCGACGGCGCGCTCGTCGTTGGACGCGAGCGCGCGCACGAACACGACGTTCCACTCCGAACCCGTGTGGCACGCGAGGGTGCGCAGGTCACCCTCGTGCGGCTCCGTCGCACCCGCCCCACGGCCCTCGAGCTCGGCGCTTCGTCCGCCCGAGAGCGCGCCACCGGGCGCCGGGAGGTACAGCGGCGCGACGTCGGCTCGCGCCGAGTTCGCGAGCGGGTCCCGCAACAGGTGCGGCGCGGCCTCGACCAGATCGAGCACGCCGAGCAAGTCGACCGCGCTGCTTGCACGCCAGTGCCACAGGTTGACCGGATGCTCCTCCGCACCCATCCCCGCGAGCGGCGGCGCCATTTCGTTCGAGAGCGCGACGGCCGCCGCATCGAGGCGCGGCTCCTCGCGCTCGACAGACAGTCGGTCGTCGCGCGTCGGATCGTTCCAGCGCAGCCGCAGCGCGAGCTCGTGCCCGTCGTGAAGCGCTGCCACGTGCACGCTGAACACCGCGTCGTCGCGCCACGCGATCGGCGCGAGCGTCACCTCGAGTTCCGGTGCGTCCTTCCAGCGCTCGTCGAGTCCGTTCGTCGGCAAGTGCCCGTCGATTCGCCGCGCGACGAGCTCGCCCGAGCGCTGCACGAGCCGTTCTTCGCTCGCCTGCGGGATCAGGCTCGCGGTGTAAGTCGCGAGCGCCGCGAGATCCGCCTGCGGGAGCTCGAACGACGGCATCGCGCTGCCCGGCATGCCACACGCGATGCGCGTGGCGAGCGCCTCGAAGCTCGCGCCGCCCTTGAGCGCGCCTGCGGTGAAGTCGCGCGGCCAGTTGAGCGAGCCGTCCTCGTTCCAGC
>JABWBL010000133.1 GCA_013360535.1 Planctomycetaceae bacterium | reverse complement strand
CGAGATCGAGGCCGAGGTGATCCGCGGCCGCTACGCGTGGATCGACGCGCGCTCGCCGCATTTCCTGCGCGAGCGCGCGCGCACCGGCCTCTCGCGCACCGACCGCGTCGACCGCGTGCTGCTGCATCCGCTCGCGGGATTCCTCGTGTTCCTGCTGGCGATGGGCCTCGTGTTCCAGTCGCTCTTCAGCTGGGCCGACCCCGCGATCGGCGCGATCGAAGGCGCCGTCGCGTGGGTGAAGGAGCTCGTCGTCGCGCGCCTGCCCGAAGGCCTCGTCGCGGACTTCGTCGGCGACGCGCTGATCGAGGGCGTCGGCAGCGTGATCGTGTTCCTGCCGCAGATCGTGCTGCTCTTCCTGTTCATCGGGATCATGGAGGATTCGGGCTACATGGCCCGCGTCGCGTTCCTGATGGACCGCCTGATGAAGGCCATCGGCCTGCACGGGCGCGCGTTCGTGCCGATGATGTCGGGCTTCGCCTGCGCGGTGCCGGCGATCCTTGCCACGCGCACGATGGAGCGCCAGCGCGACCGCATGCTGACGATGATGGTCGTGCCGCTGATGACCTGCTCGGCGCGGCTGCCGGTGTATGCGCTGATGATCGCAGCGCTGTTCCCGCCGACGGAGGTCTTCGGGATCCTGCCGGTGCGCGGGCTCCTGATGGTCGCGATGTACGTGTTCAGCACGCTGGTCGCGCTCGCCGCCGCGGCGGTGCTCGGCCGCACGCTGTTCAAGGGCCGCAGCGTGCCGCTGCTGCTCGAGATGCCGCCCTACCGCCTGCCGGACTGGAAGAGCGTGCTCGCGTCCGTGTGGCGCAAGGCCAAGGTGTTCCTGTCGGAAGCGGGCACCGTGATCCTCGCCTGCACGGTCGTGATGTGGGCCCTGCTGTCGTTCCCGCGCGACGGCGAGGCGCTGGCGAGCTACGAGACGCGCGTCGCCGAGGCCGTGCTCGAGCTGCCCGCGGGTCGCGAGCTCGACGCGCGCCTCGAGGAGCTCGACCACGAGCGCGCCTCGCTCGCGCTGCGCCACAGTTTCGGCGGCCGCATCGGCCACGCCATCGAGCCCGCCATCGAGCCGCTGGGCTTCGACTGGAAGATCGGCATCGGCCTGCTCGGCGCCTTCGCCGCCCGCGAGGTCTTCGTCAGCACCATGGGCGTCGTCTACGGCATGGGCGGCGACGTCGACGAGGACGCCGTCGGCCTGCGCCAGCGCATCCAGCAGGAATCGCGCTCCGACGGCCGCCCCGTCTACACCCCGCTCGTCGGCCTCGCCCTGATGGTCTTCTTCGCCATCGCCTGCCAGTGCATGAGCACCCTCGCCGTCGTGCGCCGCGAGACCAAGGGCTGGCGCTGGCCGACCTTCCTGTTCGTCTACACCGGCCTGCTCGCCTGGCTGCTCGCCTTCGCCGTCTACCAAGGCGGCCGCGCCCTCGGCTTCGCCTGAGCGCGCGACGGCCGGCCGCAACGCTCTCACGTCCGACACGTCGCCGCGCCAGGTTGGACGTAGGATCGCCGAAGTGGTGAGCACCGGCGCAAGCAGCGAGACGAGGGAAGCGAAAGCGCCGGAGAGCCGTTGGCGTCGAGCGCGTCGCCTTGCGTTGCGTGTGCTGCTGGTCGTGCTCGCGACGTGCGCGCTCTGGGGTGTCGCAGCACTCACGCTTCCGCGCGTCACGCTCAACGACGACTGGGCACCGCCGACGCACGGCATCGAAGTCGGAGTGCTCTCCAACGGCGTCCACACCGACGTGGTGCTTCCGGTGCGCGCCGCGGGTGTCGATTGGGCGGAGTTCCTCGCGCTCGACGAGCTCCACGGCCCCCACTCCGGCTTCCAATGGGTCGCGATGGGTTGGGGCGACCGGCGCTTCTACCTCGAGACGCCGACCTTCGCCGACCTGAAGGCGAGCACCGCCATCGCCGCCGTGAGTGGCGTCGGCAGTACCGCCCTGCACGCCACCTGGCTCTACCGCGGGCCCTACTCCGGCGAAAACGCGCGCAGTTTCGTTCTCACCGAAGCGCAGTACGTCGCGTTGTGCGACTACGTGCGCGCGTCGTTCGCTCTCGACTCCGCGCAGCGCCCACGCCGCATCGAACACCCCGGCTACTCGACGAGCGACCACTTCTACGAAGCCGTCGGCAGCTACAGCGCGATCCGCACGTGCAACGAGTGGACCGGCGCGGGCCTTCGGCGCATCGGCGTGCGCATCGGCGCCTGGACCCCGTTCGCTGGCGACGTGCTGCGCCACCTGCCGCGCTAGGCCACGGTTCGGAGAGCGACCGTTCGAGAACGTGCGGGGATCCGTGCTGCGGGCGGCTCGGCATCCCGCCGGCCGCCAGGTCTACGCCACGCTCGTCGGCCTCGCGCAGAAGGACTTCTTCGCCATCGCCTGCGCGTGCATGAGCACGCTCGCCGTGCTCAAGCGCGAGACCCAGGACTGGACCCGCAGGTCGCGCCTCAGGGCAGGACCGCGAACTCGATGCCGCCGGAGAGCCCCGCCCGGAACGGGTCGGCTGGATCGCGGTACCAGAACTGGCCGTTGATGCGCTGGCCCGCGGAGAGCATCGGGTCGAAGCCTCCCCGGAGCCAGGCGTTGAAGTCGATCGCCAGCGTGCCCGAACAGTCCTCCGGCTGCGGATTGCCGTTGCTGTTCGTGGGCGGCATGCGCTTGACGGGCGAGCGCACGCACAGCGTGCCCCCGAGGAACGGGGCCGCGTTCGGACCGCCGGCGCCGTAGAAGAACACGCCGTTCTTCTGGTTGAGGACCTGGCTCGCCGTGATCGTGAACGCGTCGTTCGAGGTGAGGTCGGGGGCGCCGCTCGTGGTGATGGCCGCGACGCAGCCCAGCGAGTTGGGCTTGGCGATGCAGTAGGTCGACGTCGGAGCCATGTCCACGATCGTCAGGTCGTCGACGAAGTAGCCAGCGCCATCGTTCGCGATCGCGTCGCCGCGGAAATTGAACTCGACCCGGATGTTCCCCCAGCTCGCGTCCAGCGGGACGACGTGTTCGTGCCAGCCGTTCAAGCTGCAGGGCGAGAGCAGCAGCGGAGCGCCGACGCAGTTCGAGCAGGTCAGGCAGGTGGACAGCCGGACGATCGAGCCTTCGCGGATCCGCAGCGTCAGCTGCTCGTGGACGTCGCAGCTGACCTCGCTCAGGCGCCGGTTGCACCAGAACACGAGCGTCGGCACGCCGCTCGCCCCGCCGATCGCGATGACCGGCGAGAACGCGCTCTTCCCCGCCGACAGCGCGTTGCCCGCGTAGTCGACGTCGTTGTTGTAGTTCAGGCTGCTCGGTTCGCTGCGCCACGGCCCGAAGGGCGCGGTGCCCGGGCGGTTGTCCACCTTCCATTCGGTCCCCAGGCCGTTGGGCGCGTCGAACGTCCACCCCGAGTCGTCGTCGAATCGGGTCTCGTAGAGCACCTGCGCCGCGGCGAGCGGGACCAGGGCGAGCAACGCGACGGCGCGGGGAAGCAGGCGGGTGAGGAGCTGGAACATGGCGAGGTCCTGGAAGCGCGACCGAAGAGAAGCTCCATGCGGAGAGCCTCCGCGCTGAACGTGCCTCGAACTCGGAACCGAGCCTCACCGCAGGGGCTCCAGCTGTCAAGCGGCGCAGGCGGCGGGCGTGCTCTGGATCCCGCCGGACCTGCAAAGACCCGTCGCGCCCCGCGGGAGAATCCGGCCGAACTTCCAGTCGCCCTCGGTGCCCTCGGGGTCGCGAGTCGACCGGCCCGCAAGAGTCCAGTTTGTGGCGTTGCGCTCGCGCGCGGGCTCGCGTCCAATCGGGGCACCATGGCAACGAACCTCGCTCGCGCCGTGACGCTCAGGCCGCTGTGGCTAGCGTCGATTCCGACTCCGCTCGGTCGCATGGAAGCCGCGGCGTGCGACGAAGGCGTGTGCGAGCTCGCGTTTCCGCGGCCGCAATCGCGCGAGAAGGAACTGGCGAGCTTGTGCGAGCTGCTCGACGCGGAGGTCGTGAGAGGCTCGCATCCGCACCTCGAGCGGCTCGAGGACGAGCTCACGCGCTATTTCGAGGGCAAGCTCAAGCGCTTCCGCGTGCCGCTGCACGCGCCGGGCACGCCGTTCGACGAGCTGGCGTGGAAGGCGCTGCTGCAGATTCCGTGGGGCGAGACGCGCTCCTACGGCCAGCAGGCGGCGCTGATGGGACGTCCGTCGGCCTCACGCGCGGTCGGCGCCGCCAACGGACGCAACCGCATCGCGATCGTGATTCCTTGCCACCGCGTGATCGGTTCGACGGGCAAGCTCGTCGGGTACGCCGCCGGCGTCGAGCGCAAGCGCTTCCTGCTCGAGCTCGAGCGCCGCGACGTCTGATCGTTCAGGCGATCTCGAGGATGCTCTTCGCCTTCGCGAGCTCGTCGCGGAGCGGCTCCTCGAGCGCGAGGAAGCCGTCGCGATCGAGCCCCAAGCGCGCGAGCGCGACGTCGTGCATGCGGTACTGCGGGAGCGCGCCGGCGATCTCGCCGAAGTGGAACGTGTGCGTCGCCATCTCGGCCACGTGGCACAGGGACGCGAGGTCGGGATCGATGTAGGCGGCTTCCGGATTGTGGTGCGTGCGGATCGCGTCGATCAGCACGTCGGGGAAGTCCCACTTGCGCGCGAGGCGCGCTCCGATCTCGGCGTGGTTCATGCCGTAGACCTGCTTCTCGGCCTCGATCAGCTCGAGCCCGCTGTCGAGCGCGCGCTGCAGTTCCTCACGGCGTTCCGGCACGAAGCGCATCAGCACGACGTGACCGATGTTCTCGAGCAGGCCCGCGGTGTAGGCGCGGTTGCGTTCGGAGCGGTGCGTGCGCGCCGAGAGCGAGCTCGCGCCGAAGGCCGTCGCGATCGACTGCTCCCACAGGCGCAGCGCGGCCTCGGGATCCGAATAGCCGTAGTCGCGCAGGTAACGGCCCGTGCACGAGGTCAGCACGAGGTTGACGAGCGTCTGCACACCGAGCAGGTTGCCGGCTTCCGGCAGCGACGCGATCTCGCGCTGGAAGCCGTACAACGCGCTGTTGCACAGCTTGAGCACCTTGGCGGTGACGCCCGGGTCGGTCTGGATCAGGTCGACGAGGTCGCGCGGGACCACGTCTTCGCGCCCGGAGAGTTGCATCACCCGCGTGGCGACTTGCGGCAGCGGCTCGATGCTCTTGATGTCTTCGAGAAGGTCGGCGAGTACGGTCGGCATGGCGATGGTGGGCCGCGTGAAAGCGCGGGTCCAGCGCAGGTTTCGACCACCATGCAGCGGCACCTGAACGTTTTTGCAGCACCCCCGTCCCGTGGCGTACGGAAGGCCGTTCCAGGTGGCCTCAGTCGAGCGCGCGGTTCAGGAACTCTGCGAACTTCGTCCCATCCCCGACGGGCGGGGCGTCCGGGCCCTCGAAGCGGCCGAGGATCTTGCCCGAGTCGGGCTCGAGGATCAGGTAGTAGGGCGTCGCACGCGCGCCCGCGAGCTCATCCTGCAGCTTGGTCGTGCGCTCGATGATCTCGGGGTGGGCGAAGTCGTCGATGTGCAGGCGCGCCTCGACGAATTTCGGCTTGAGGATCCCGCCAACTGCGGGACGACGGAACACATCCAGTTCCATCGCACGGCAGCTCACTCACAAGTGGCCCGTGAAGTTCACCAGCACGAGCTTCTTCTGCTCCTTGGCGACCACCTTCGCGCGCTCGAGGTCGTCGAGCACGATCTCGTGGTCCTTCTTCGCTGCCTGCGCGACGTCGCCGCCACCGGTCTCGAAGCCCGCGACGCGCGGCGCCGAGTACGGCGGCGCGATCGAGGTCATCACGACGTCGAGCTTGTTGCCGAGCGCACCGAAGCCGCAGTAGATCGCGAAGCACAGGAACGCCATGCCGGAGAGCAGGCGCCCGCCGCCGATCTCGCCCGACTCGCCGTGGTAGCGGATCAGGCCGAACAGGTAGATCGCCGCGACGAGGAACACCGCGAACCACGCCGCGAGGAACAGCTCGCGCGGCAGGACCTGCCAGTGGTAGGCGAGGTCGGCGTTCGAGAAGAACTTGAGCGCTGCGGCGAACTCGACGAAGCCGAGCGTCACCTTGAGCGTGTTCATCCATTCACCCGCGCGCGGGATCGACGCCAGCGAGCCCGGCACCATCGAGAGCGCGACGAACGGGATCGCCATCGTGAGCCCGAACGTGCCCATGCCGAGCACGATGCGCTCCCAGTTGCCGCTCGACGCGCCCACCGACAGCAGGCTGCCGACGAACGGCGCCGTGCACGTGAACGACGTGATGACCAGCGTCGCTCCCATGAAGAACACGCCGAGGTAACCGCCGGTCGAGCGCGCCTGCCCCGCCATGTTCATCAGGAACTGCGGCGGCTCGAGGTTGAAGAGCCCGAGCAGCGACAGCGCGAACACGACGAAGAAGGCGCCGATCGCGAGGTTGGTGATCGGGTGCGTCGCGAACTGGATGATCGGCGCGCCGACCAGCACGCCGATCAGGATGAACATCAGCACGATGCCGAGGCCGTACAGCAGGCTCAGCGTCAGCCGCTTGCCCTTCGACTGCGACGACTGCTTCGTGAAGAACGAGATCGTGATCGGGATCATCGGGTACGTGCACGGCATCAGGAGCGAGAACACGCCCCAGAACACCGCCAGCCCGAGGAATTCCAGCAGTCCCGACTCCGGCTTCGGCGCGTCGTCGGCCGGCGTGTCGGTCGACGTCGCGTGAGCGCCGCTCGCCGCTCCGCTCGCGCTCGCGCCCTCCGCCGGGAATTTCGCGAATAGCGTGTCCGGCCCCGCCCCGAGCGTCGCGACCTTCGCACGGAACTGCACGCAGTACTTCGGGTCGCAGGTCTGGCCCGTGACCTCGACGTGCGCCTTGGCGAGGTCCGCACCGGACCCGAGCTTGCCGCGCGCGTACAGCACGATCGTTCCCTCGTGCTGCCACACCCACGTCGGCTCGCCGTTCGCGCCGTAGTCCTGCGGCGCCTTGTGCGGCTCCGGCCACGTCACTTCGCCCCACTCGACGCCCGCGCCGCCAAGCTCGATCGACGTCGGCATCGCGAGCGCGTCCTCGGGCCCGAGCTCCTTGTGGAACAGGTGCCACGTGTCGTCGATCTCGATGCGGATCGCCGCGCGCGCCTCGCCGTCGACGGCGCGCGTGAAGAGCTCGACCCGCGCGTGCGCCTCGGGATCCTCGAAGCCCTCGAACTCGTCCTCTTCCGCCTCCGCCGCAGCTTCGTCGACCGAGGTCGCACCCGGCCCGGCGAGATCCGCCGGGAAGTCCGCGAACAGCGTGTCCGCGCCCGCGCCCTGCGTCTTCGCGTCGCCCTTGTAGATGATGCACGTGCCGCCGGTCTCGCAGGTCTGGCCCTCGAGCGCGACCGCCGCGGTCGACCCGTCCGCGCCCTCCGCGAGCTTCCCGCGCGCGTACACGAGCACGGTGCCGTGGTGGATGTTGACCTTGACCGGCGTGCCGAAGTTCTGCTCCTCGTGCTCCGGCGCCGGCCAGCGCGCGGCGCCCCACTCGATGCCCTCGCCCGACAGCGTCAGCACGCTCGGCCGCCCGACCGCATCGGGGCTGCCGAGGTCGGTGTGGTAGAGGTGCCAGTTGGCCGTGACCTTGATGCGCACGACCGCGCGCACCTCGCCACCTTCGGCGCGCGTGAAGAGCTCGAGCTTGGCCTTGGGCGCCTGGGCGCCGAACTGGGCCGGGCTCGCCGCCGCCGCCGGGGCGAACAGCGCGAGGAGCCACAGGCAGGCGATCTGGAGGAAGTGCATCGTCGAGAGGTCTCCGCGGGAGCGGGGCGGCTTACGGGAGCAGGGCCAGCGGACCCGGCCCAATTCCGGATTCCAGCGTGGATCTTACGCACGCCTCCGCAGGGCCCGGCCCGACAAGGGGGCCGAGTATCATGCCGCCGCGGCGCTCCCGCCGCACCCTCTCCGGACGCCCAAGGAGCTCCCGATGCACTCCACCGCCCTCGCCGCCCTCGCGGCCCTCGCGCTGCTCCCGCTGGTCGTTCCGCAGGCACCGCCTGCCCAGGCTCCCGCCGGGCAGAAGCCGGCCCC